>DAOUUM010000122.1 GCA_030668165.1 Candidatus Heimdallarchaeota archaeon | reverse complement strand
GATTTTTGGTGATGGTCAAGATGGTTATGGAATTGCAATTCTGACTGGATTTGTCTTATTTGAGGTGGTATTAGTTGCAGGAATGATCATTGGAATACTCAAATTACCAGATCCTTCTGATTAGACAATTTTATAAAATTCTTCACTGCCAATACCCAATTTATCCACTTTAATTAATTTTAATTTATTTTTTAATTTATAGCTAAACAAAGGATATCCATCAGGTAATATCATCGGTGATCTGAATATTCGTATTTTATCCACAATCTTTTCATTGATAGCACTAGTAATCACCTTGGACCCACCCTCTATGAGCACAATCTTATCCGGATCGATATTCATCATGTCCAGCTCCTCATTGATCACCTCTTTCATCTCTGAAATTGAATTAGCTTGCAGGATATTTATTCCATCCATCCTATTATCGCTGTTATTTATCCAGATCGTTGGAGATTTATCTTGGAACTGAAATATTTTACTTGTCTCAGAACATCTACCCCTTCTGTCCAGGATCACTCTCACAGGATGATTCACCTCACCATCAATGTATCTGGATTTGGTGAGTAGACTTGGATTATCAATCAATGCTGTTTCAGATCCGATTATTACGGCTGCTGCATTGTTTCTTATATTGTGAACCTTCCTCCAATCAATCTCATCAGATATTTCTGTACGTTTTCCTGGAACTGAGATCTTGCCATCAAACGTGATGGCTGTGTTTATCATCCAGGTTCTCATTTTAATCAAATCTGATCTCTGCGATTTTATTTTTATCCATTTTTTTGATTGATCGCCACAGATCAAATATATTTTTGGCACCAATAAACTGAAGATTAAGCTTACTGGCAATATTTTTAGCCTCGTCTAACTCAAACTCATTGCTACCATCCCCACTGTTGAACTCAATCAGAGCAGTGGCACAGGTTTGGCTGCTTATCTGACATAGTGCAATTGCTATCTCACAGATGCTGACACGGGATTTGAAACCGCCTATATCGGATCTGTGGAGTGCCACACTTCCAGGTAGTTTGAAATTGCTGGTAAAGGAATTCATTAACTCAACTGCATTTTTCGATCTACTCTCATAATCTTCAACCAGATTTCCCAGTTCTGAAATAGTTAGAGCAAGGCTCTCATTTGAGGTTTCATTGCTGGCATCCACATGACTGACACTGATAGATCTGCTGGAACTTAAATTAATATTGGAATTATTCTCCTCTATCATTGAGATTATCTGATACCTGGATGATATTCCCTTGTAGATGACATTCATAAATGGTAATTCCAGGACATGTGAGAATTTCTCATCAAAAATCACTCTGAATGGACCTCTACCATGTTTTTTCATTAATATGATGTGATGTGGTAGAATATGTTGGGCTGGTAGTACAAGATATAGTCGTTTCGATTTTAGAAGATCATCATATACCATAATAACCTCCGAATCATCCCATTTCTTGCGTACTTGATTTAATGCTTCAAACATTGAATATTCGATTATAGATGGTATTTTTATTATAATTTATGGTAAATTGTACTAGCAAATATCATATGATTTGTCAATAATTATCGCAATAATTGTTAATAAAAAATAATTTATTTGTGGTCTGTTTATTAGATGATAGTTAATATCAAAAGGTAAAACGCGTTAGAAACAGTAGAATGTTCAGGAAAAAGAAAAGTCCAATGAAGAAAGCGGCTTCTCAAACCTTAAACGCGCTCAGATCATTTATTGATGATTATGTGGACTATGATGATCAATCTGACCGAGCAAAGACAGATAAGGCAGTTAGACATCATCTAATAAACCAGGTTTTAGGGCTTATTACTGACTTTTCCAAAATTCAAAATAGCCTCATGAAGGGGCAGATGCTAAGTACCTGGAGTATATCCAACTCAACAGGTGAGACTTTGAAAAAATTGAGAGCCATCCTCAGTGCAGATGTTTACAGACACAGCACTTTTTTTGAATCCAGTGATGTTTCCATTCTCCTTGAGCTCACAGTACTGTACACACTCGAGCACGAATGTATTCTTCAGCTCAATAAATTGAAGAAAGAAATGACTGAGGTGAACGAGAAACTGGTAAATCTTGACATGTTTGATATGGAAGGAGACATTATTAAAATGAGAAATGCAGTCCGCGCAGTCTACAAAGATCTATCCGACAGAGCAGAGTTAATTGCCTCTTTTGAAATTGTCAACTAAGATCTAAATGCAGTGATAATCTATCAGAAACCGTTTTTATATCTGTATTATAAATTGCAACTGTTTTGGTGGTACTCAGATTACCCTGAATAATCTCTATATTACTACTTGAAATACCCATTATTTTGGCCATAAATTTGATAATCTCTTTGTTTGCCTTTCCTTTTTGTCTCACAGCTTTTACTTTCAGTATAAGTTCATTATTTGACAGGTTCAACTCATTTTTTGTTGAATTAGGCTTAACTAATATTGTGATAGATAATCGATTTGTTTCTTCATTAATAATATCGGATATCAATAATTACACGCTTTTAATTAAACTCGTACTGAATCTGCCAATCTCTTAACAACAGTGTAGGCAATATCTGGACGAAGCGCGGCTGGAGACCAGCAGATCATATATCCTCCTGCCCAGTTGCCACAACTTGCTCCAATCAGACTGCCCTGACCCGCAATATTTGTGGATACCAGTTTATCTGGATCCTTTGCCATAACTGTAAATTTTAGATTGCCAATTAATATGGGACTCATGCCCTGTTTCAGCCACTCTTGTAAAACGTAATTTGGATCGAAGCCTTCCCAGGTGCCCACGTTCCAGTATGTTTTACCAGCATTGTCTATTAAGAATCCTACTCCGATGTCGCCTTCTGCCACTGCGGCTGCACTTAAATCATTAAAACTCATTTATGATACTCCGATTGTTATTAATGGATTATTACATTAAACCTTTTTCCCTTATTTCAAAAGAGATTGATTTTATTTTATTTTTTATTATACAATCGCAGATTGATTTGGGCATAGTCCGAATTTTACAAATGTAGCTTTCAACTATTATTGAATGATTTTTAGTCTAATAAAATCGAATACTATTTGTAAGGATTGTATTATTTTAATCTAGAGTTGAATTAATTGGTATTGAAGGTAGATAATTTTGGTATCAAGCTAGCAAATTCATCATGGATCCTGAGAAATATCAGCTTTGAGATCATGGATGGTGAGTGCTTGGTAATTACTGGACCCAATGCAAGTGGTAAATCTACCTTACTCAGATCAATTGCCAAGATGTTCACTCCTTATAGTATCTCTGCGATAGAGGGTGAGATTGACTACACAGGGGAAAACTCTATTGTTTTTCAGAGACCCAAATCACAGATAGTATCATTCAGAGTGGATGAGGAGATTGCCAGTCCCCTGAGTTATCTGAGAATTGATAGATCAAAAAGGATAGAAAGGGTGAATGAACTACTTGGAAAATACAATCTATCTGAACTGAGTACTAGGGATCCCAGAAAATTATCCTCAGGCCAACAACAATCCGTGGTGGTGCTTACCAATACAATGACCCAGGCCAGACTAATTCTGCTGGATGAGCCCTTTGCCACGCTGGATGAGGAGAACAAGGGGCAACTGATCAATTTACTTGCTGAGTTAAAAAATAATAATTACACTATTGTGATAATTCATCACTCGCCACTGGATCTTTCCGATATTGCTGATAAGGTACTTCTACTGGATGCAGGTGCGGTTTCCTATTTTGGGGGAATGGAAACAAAAATCAAATATTTTGAATCTCAAATTAATGATATTCAATTAGATAAAAATCATTTGGATAAAATTGATCATGATCCCAGATGGCTCATCAATGCCAAAATTGGGTATAGTTCATTTCAGAGGGAAATAATACATCAATTTCCCGAAAAAGGTCTTATAATTATCAGGGGGAGAAATGGCAGTGGGAAGACCACCCTTCTGAGAACATTAATCGGTTTTATCAAAAAATTAGATGGAACAATTGATTTCTCTGATAACCTATTCTTTGTACCCCAGGATGTCCAGGCATTTTTCTGGAAAAAAACCGTTTTGGAGGAATTGGGTGATGATTCCATCCCTGATTGGATAATCCCCCTGGGTGATAGATCTCCCTTCATAATCTCCGAGGGACAGAGAAAAAAACTTGCTCTCGAGATAGCTTTCAACTCAGATAGGGATTTATTACTCGATGAACCCTCACAGGGGCTGGATATTGACAATGTTAAATGGTTGGTCCATAAATTGATGCAATACGCAAGAGATAATCTGGTTATTCTCACCAGCAATGATAAACTACTGTTGGACTACCTGTCAAGAATCGGTACTGACACAATGGAGATGATATAATGTCGATTTTATCAGTGCTGGAATTCAGTGAGGATGCACGCAACACTTGGATAGGTAATCGGGATGCCAGGGCAAAACTACTCTTCTCACTATCCATCCTCATAATATCTCTACTGATAGATAATCTAATCGATGGACTGATCTATATATCCCTAATTGTTGTGGTGGTTGCTTTGACCCTGGGTACACGCTACATCACTAATTTTGTGTGGAGTATCAAATGGTTCATTCTTCTATCCCTGATAATCAACTATGTCATGCTGGGTTTTCAATTTAACCTGACTCTGTTCATATTTGTAATCAAACTGATCATTCTGTTATTATCATTCTCCCTGTTTAATAGAACCACAAGACCAGAAGAGGTGGTTGATGCACTGATCAAATTAAAATTACCACCACTGCTCTCTTGGTTGGTGGGATCTTCAATGAGACAGGCAATCTTCCTGGTGGATGATTTTCAGGATCAGCAGGCCATATTAAAAATCAGATCGGATAAAAAATTCTCAATCAGCAATAAATTGTATCAGATACTAGCCTTACTTATTGGACTTTACTCACAGGCAATTATCAATGCTGGTGAACTGGCAGATACTCTCGAGACCAGGGGATGGACCAAACCACACAGGGAGATAACTTTGCATTCCTCCACATTTAATATTGAAGATCTATATTTTGTCATTATTACAATTATTTTACCATTTTTACTAAGTATAACAATTTGAGAGGGTAAATTTATTTAATTGATTCATGTAATCTAATATGTGGTTGAGCAAGATTATGAAATCAAATTTCATACATATGATGGGAACGAGCCAGATCCCGAGAAATATCTAACACAGTTCACAACTCTGCAGGCAAATTATCGAGCAGAGGGTTCTGTTATGTCCAAAGTGATATCATACTTTTTCGATGCTCTTGTTGCTCTGATTGATGGTGATATGAATTTCTCAAATGATAGTTTTAGAGATGCCTATGCGAACTATGCAGAGGCAACTAAGATGTTCCAACGATTCTCGAATTCACGTAATGTCAAGGTTAGGCTGGATATGCTGGCAGATAGATTAAATCATCGATCAAAGGGAAATCAAAAAGTTTGTGAATCATTTTTGACATCAGATCTTGAACTAAAGGATAATCTGTTATTAAGCGCCCTCGAACACTATAATGATGAGGTAAATGTAGCAAATGAGATGGGAGATCAAATGTCCTCATATGCGGCATTTAGCAGAGCATCACTTGCACAGAGTCAGATACTCCTATTCCGTGGAAGAGAGCAGATTGAGAAAAATAGTTCTGAATCAAAGAAGAATTTGCTCGAGTCAAGATTAGCCATACGACAGGCAGTGTTCATCAATTCACATCTCAAACAGTATTATGAGGAAATTGAGGAACAGCTTGAGGATATCACCAGACTTAGACTGCTATCAAAAGCAGAGAGATTTGGTGATGATGCAACCCATCAATCTGAAAATGGGGAATATGATGAGGCTATGATAAGCAATAAGAAAGCAGCATCATTTTACAAAAGAGCATCAGCCATTGCCACTGATGGTACATCTAGACGATTTTTACTTTCCTCAGCCACTATTCTTGAGGCATCAATCAAAGAATCCGAAGCGAATAAAAATTTGAAGCAACTTGACAATCCCTCTGATGCCAGTGATAACTTTGAGGAAGCAGCAAGATTTGTTGACAAGGCAATAGCACTTATGGGTCGATTTGGTAATGAGGATTTGGTAACAAATTTTAAATGCCAAAGGGATTATTACGCTGCCATGAGTTCAATGTCCAAAGCAGTGGCAGTATTTGATGAGGATAATTATAGCGAGGCAATGGATTTGTTCAAGGCAGCTGAAGAAAATTTTGATAATATAAGCTCACAATCTGAACAACTCGATAATGAAGTGTTGAGCAGACTAAGTACTGAAAGCCGTGCAGAGATCCTGGGTTATATCACCATGTGTGAGAATCTTCTCTAGTTTTCCCGATCCTTCTTTCTCTGTCTCAGAGCTGCATAAATTATAGGTAATGATATGGTGACGTCAGATGTGAGTGTTGCATATCTGGCATCAATCTCAAGTTTTCCCCAGGAAATTGCCTCCTCAAGAGAGGCACCGCTCAGACCACCCGTCTCAACTCTATCCATGGTTATCTGCACCGCATATTTGTAGTGTTTGGATGCCATCAATGCTGATTGCAGGGTGAAATTTTTGGGCACACCTCCTCCTAGTGTGAATGCACAGGTGGTCTCAGCCTCATGAAATATATCCTGAATTGTGCCAAGATCTTTTGTGGCATCAATTGTCAAATTATTGAACTGAGTGAAAAGCCAAATCTGAAGACCTAAAACAGAATCCGCAATTGCAGGTACAAAAATTGGTATTTTCATATCATAGGCAGCCTTGACAATGGAATCCTCATCATCAATTATTTCTCCAATATATTGAAGTAATTCTGAGGGTGAAGTTATCAGGGATCCATTCTCTTTCCTATCCTCAAAGAATTTGCCAAGGATAACTCGCATATTTTCCTCAAAAATTCCAAATGAACCCTCTGCCACAAATGCATCGTAAACTCGATCAATACCACGATTCAGTAGTTCAATATCATCCTTGTAAATAACATCACGAATATGCTGACCTCCAAATGCATCTATGAGATCATGGGTGATATTGGCTCCAGTTGTGGTCAAGGCTTGAATTCTTCCATCCCTTATTGCCTGTGAGATCACCTTTCGCATACCCCCCGGAACCATTGCACCTGCCATTCCCATTAAAATTGTTGATCCCTCAATTTCTGCTGCTTCTAATATATCAACCACCTTGCCAATCTTTCCGGCTCCAAACACACCTGATTTTGCATATTGCTCAGTTAGGGAATTGACTGTATCTATCTTGTCCAGATCAACAGATTCTACTTTTTTTCCACTTTTATGATGATTCATTTTTCTCAAATTAAGTTCGATAAATAATTTATATAATATTCTAGTTATTGCGTAATAATAAGTTGGTCTTTTGTATATAATTTGCATTTGTTTCTATTAGATGAGCTTAATTGATTATGTTAGTGAATTACCACATTTAACACAGAAAAGTGCTTCTGGAACATTCCCCGTGTTGCAACTATCACAAACTAGCGAATCAGATGGATCATCGGAAGGTCCATCTATCTCGGGGGTAGATCTTGTTCTTGCCAGCTCCTCTCTCATGGCTGACTGTTTCATTCTTTGCTCATCGAACATATTCTTGGGTGGCAGCTCTGGAACAAAACTAGCTATCTTCTCAATAATAATTTGAAACTCATCCTTATTTCCTATGTATTCCTTGAGTTCATCCTCAAGGAGATACAGATCCTCCAGGAAAGTTTTCTGATCTAGTTCCTGAAAATCATCAAGATCATTGCATATACTTGCCAATCCT
>DAOUUM010000305.1 GCA_030668165.1 Candidatus Heimdallarchaeota archaeon | reverse complement strand
AATTTACCTGCCGTACATCTGATATACCCGGCACTTCTACAATAATTTCACCCTCATCATCAGATTTGTAAACAATTTCATGATATGCAATTTCTTCACTATCGATATCATCAAAGTCTATTGACGTCTTGTTTGTTTCCATGGAACCTGGTTGAAAATTTGACATCATATTTTCAAACTTTTTTAATGTTTCTGGATCAAGATTGAGGCCTCCTTGCCCTTTATCAAAGATTTCATCTACTTTATTGGCGAAATCTGGACCAAATACGGATTGCATCATCTTCATTAAATCATCTGGATTCAATGTCTCTAACCTTTTCATCATATCTCTTAAGGCTTCTTTGAGATGATCTGGGAGATTTTCAAATGGATCAAAACTCATAATTGTGATTCTCTATATATTACTTAGACCAATCAGCTATTTATATTTTCTTTTTTGCACAAGAATTTGAATTAATATTCACCATTTGAAATCATATCCTCCAAGAATGCAAATGAATTGTAATGGTCTCTGATATCGGATCTAATTGGTTCCAGCAGCTTATTCATTGATTCAGAATCAAGAACCCAATTAATATTTTCAGGAAAATCAACATCATGCAAAGAAAGATAAGCTCCTGAAGCTGGATTGATACTATTTTTTCCCTTTGGAGCCACCAACAATTCTTCTACAGATTTATCCAGATAATTCTCATCTAGCAATATTCCAACCATCCTTCTTATTTGCTGTCTCCCAAACCTATCTCCTGAAAAAATAATATCTATGAAATTTTGCTGTTTCTTTAACTGAATTTTAAAAATTGTTGAAACAGGATCTTCTTTTCCTGCACCATCCTTTTTAATAAAATTTTGAAAATTATGCTTTCCTTGAAATTGGAGAATTCTTTCTAGCTTCTCCTCGAACTTATTTTGAATATTATAAATACGATATAGATAATGCTTTTTTATAACAAATCTTGGATTGAAGTCGTCTGAAACACACGCATAGTTCCAAATCACAATTGAAACTGGTAAAAAATAGTTAATTCTAAGTAAATTTGGCACTTCATCCAAATCTAATGCAAATATATTTGATAAGGCATTTACACCGATATCAGTTCGACTCATACCTCTATATCTATGATTTATGAAGGACTTGATATATTTGGCTTCAACAAATGCATTTTCGATGTAGTTTTCAATGGCTTGACCATTTAATTGTTTTTGGAATCCAGTAAACTGGTTCCCGATATATGCAATTTTAAAAATATATCTACCCATTGATACAACCTGCTCAATTGACCTATTAATTGAATATAAATATAAGTATAAATGTAAATCTAATAAATTCAACTAAAATTCATTTTTAATTCACCCTACAATTGATTTATAACCGAAATACCATTGATAGATTTATGGATTATCAACCTAGAATCCTTGCGCATTTAGACTTAGACATGTTCTATGCAAGTGTTGAGATCCGTGAAAATCCTGAACTAAAAGATAAAACCTTGATCGTTGGTAATCCAAACGCGAGAAAAACCAAAAAAGGTGTGGTTCTCACATGTTCATATGAAGCCAGAAAATTTGGAGTGAGATCGGGAATGCCCATGAATGAAGCCCTCCAAAGATGCCCTGATGCCGTAATCTCTAGCAGTTCAAGATCAAAATATTCTGAGATTTCAAATAACATAATGTCGATTCTTCGAGATATTGATATTCCAATCAAAATTACGAGTATTGATGAGGCATATCTCGATCTGACTAGTATTACTCAAAATTATACTGAAGCCGGATACATCGGCAAAATTATGAAAGAAGAGATATTCAAGAGGGAAAAAATAACTTGCTCGATAGGTATTGCACCCACCCTGACCATAGCGAAGATGGCCTCTGATTATAATAAACCTGATGCAATCACTGTGGTCTCTCCTAATCTGGTACATTCATTTTTTAGTTCACTTGATCTAACCAAAATTCCAGGTATTGGAAAGAAATCAGGTTTAAGATTTAAATCTAGGGGAATTGAAAACTGTGCTACCCTAGTTAGTAAATCTAGACAAGATTTGGTAACAATAATGGGTAGATATGGAAATCATCTCTATGATCTGTTTAATTGTAGGACAAGAAATTATATTAGAAATGAGAGGAAAAGAAAATCAATTTCTCATGAGAGAACGTTCCATGGAAAACCGGGAGATATGAAGACATACGATTCCATTATTAGTAATCTATTTGAGAGAACATATCAAAGTCTTGTAAATAAAAAATTCCTAATGAAAACTGTATCTGTTAAATTAAGATTTAATGATTTTGAGACAATAACCCGAGCAAAATCCTTAGAACAAGTTTCCTCCGAAATGGATGAATTGTTCATAATTGTTAAAGAATTAACTGCGGAATTCCTGGAGGATCCAAGAGGATTGCGATTAATAGGTGTTTCCTTCTCCAATTTAATGAGGGCACCTGATTACGAACCCACCCCAATCTCGAAATACTTTTACCAATAAATTATCTTGATAGTCGATGGATTTATAATTATAGATTACCTAATCTAACCGTGAGCATACCATTTGGTCTAACCATTGATGAACGGCTTCTGAAATACCATCTGGGAAACACTCATCCCATGAATTCAGATCGAATATTTCCAGCTTATCACCTATTAAAAGAGATTTTTATAGACATGGATCCAACATCATTCTCGATAGTCACACCAACAGAGATTGAACCCAATCTACTCGCTAAAGCTCATGATCCAGAATATATTGCAACAATAAATGAATTTTCTCTTGATGGAAAAGGGAGTGCACTCGAATATGGTCTTGGGACATCTGATTGCCCCGTATTCAAAGATATGGCGGAGATATCTGAAATGGTGGTCTCATCAACCGTTACCAATGTAGAAAAAATTTATAATGATGAAATACATTATTCATTTCAACTCTTAGGCGGTCTACATCATGCAAGAAGATCAAAAGCATCTGGTTTTTGTTACTACAATGATGTAAATGTAGCGATTCATAAGTTAAAACAATTGAAGGATGATATTAAAATTCTGTATTTTGATAGCGATTTGCATTTTGGTGATGGAGTATACTATGATTTTGAAAATGATCCAAATGTTCTAAAAATATCATTTCATGAAAGTGGGCACTTCCTATTTCCTGGAACTGGCTTTTCCGAAGAAGTTGGGGTGAATGAAGGAGAGGGTATGGGAGTTAACCATCCATTCTTTCCATTTACTTGGGATGAACCATATATGAAAAGATTTGATGATATCATTCCATCTTTATTTGAAAGTTATAACCCAGATTTTGTTATCTGGCAGGCAGGTGTGGATGGACATGCACTAGATCCGTTAGGCCATCTTCAATTAACAACCAATACCTACCATCACATGGCAAAATCCATCCGCGAATTAGCAGATAAAAATATGAGCACTCCCAGAGTTCTTGGTCTAGGTGGGGGTGGATACAACTCGGATTCCGTTGCTAGATCATGGGCATCAATAGTATCCGGGTTGTCAAAAACCAAGCTTCCATTGAAAGCCTCTGATGAATGGGTAAATACATGCAAAGCTCAGGGAATAAGTGTAAGTCCAGAACTACACGATTCAATGACGACATCAAAATCATTTGAGGACACAGCAGAAATAGAAAAAGGTAACAATCTATACTCTGAACAGTTTGATTCGATTGTTTCTAAATATCACTCAATATAACATGGAAAAATGGTGGCGAGGACGGGATTTGAACCCGCGAGTGCAGGAGCACACGTGCTTTCCAGGCACGCCCCTTGGGCCAGGCTTGGGTACCTCGCCATACAATAGATCATATTCATCCCAATTTTGTGAAAAGATCAAATTCCAGTTTAATTTTCTACTTTTATCTTTGTCTTTAGTTACTTGAAATTAGTCAAAGATATGTTGTCCTATTGATAATATTGGTGTATTCATGATCATAAAAGCGAACTTTACACAAGTTTAGCATTATTACGCGTTGTTTTCACACTAGCCAGACGTCACCGTCACCTTTTGAGTTTCCTCTCGGGTTTGTCTAGTATGTTGCTCTAACGAGCGGTTACTATGTCCTGCTTCTCCGTTTCCTAACTTCTCAGAAGACAGGGTTTCCGCGCTTACCGACAGATCATGTTGAAACCAATCACTTAGTTTCGTGCCAGTTTGTCCCATAGGGACGGGACTTCTCTTGCGAGCATTCGGCCTGTATCTAACTTTTCCGTTCTTCTTAGAAATAGATTTCTT
>DAOUUM010000572.1 GCA_030668165.1 Candidatus Heimdallarchaeota archaeon | reverse complement strand
TGGTATATCAGATGTCCTTCCGTAGAGATAGGTATTCACAAAATCAGTACATGTCTCCTCAGGCATCCCCTCAACGGGGAACCCGATTGCATCTCCCACACATTGACCAATTATCGTGCCGGCTAGTTTATCTCCATTGACCTTACTCATCTATTAATAGATTGTAATTCACTAAATAAAGTATTTTGAAATAATTTGACCTATTGGTTTATGATCCAAACAATTTATTTTAATTAATCATCATTAGAGTAAACCCATGGATGAAGAACTCATTGATTTTCTCGGAAAATTAATATCTTTTAAATCAATAAGTGCAGACGAAGAGATGGCTGGCGAGAGTCTCAAAACTGCACAATTTATCGAATCCAGTCTGAAAGAGCTGGGTGCTGAGATCAAAATCGTTGATAATGAGGTATCTGGTAAGAATCCTCTAATTTTTGGAAAGATTGGTAATGATCCAGGTAAGAAAACACTGGTATTTTATTCACATTATGATGTTCAACCCGCCCATATTGATGATGGATGGGCAACAGAACCTTTTGAGATGACCCGTACGGATGATGGCTATCTCTATGCAAGGGGAACCAATGATGACAAGGGTCCCATCACATCCACCTATTTTGCTGTCAAGGAATTACTTGATCAGGGAGAACTACCAGTTAATGTGGGTTTTCTTTACGAGGGTGAGGAGGAATCAGGCTCTGGTGGGTTTGAGGAGACAGTTCTATCAAACAAGGACTTTTATGGAAAGGTTGATGGTATAATGATCCTGGATACATCCTGGTTCACTGACAAGACTCCCAGTATGGATTATGGTTTCAGAGGTATTGTATATCTATCTGTCAAGATCATGGGTCCCAATGCCGATCAGCATTCAGGTCTTGTCGGTGGAACAATACGAGAGCCCATGACTGATCTCATGTATCTGATGAGTAAATTGATTGATCTTGATGGTAATATAATGATTGATGGTTTTCATGATTCAGTCAGAGAGTTAACAGAAAATGAGAGAGCTCTGTATGATAATATTGAGTATAACCTCAATGATTACAAGAACTTCCTAGGTCTTGAGAAAGTTATCTCTGATGATGCAAAAGATGTGTTGATGCGTGGCTGGAGATTTCCCAGCCTATCAATTCATGGAGTTCAGGGTGCATTCCATGGACCAGGAGGAAAGACAGTTGTTCCTGGAACAGTGATTGGTAAGGTTAGTGTGAGAATTGTGCCTGATCAGCAGCCAGAGGAGATAGAAAAACTATTCATCAAATTTGTTGAGAAGAAATTCTCCGAATTGAATTCAAGCAACAAAATTGAGGTTGAATCACTAGGAGCCGGTGACTGGTGGATTGGTGATGTTGATAATTTTCTGTACAAGGCTGGTAAGATTGCAATTGAGGATTACTGGGGGATGACTCCTGCATTTACACGATCCGGTGGTTCCATCCCAATTGTTCCATTCATGGAGAAAACTTTCTCCGCACCAGCGATTG
>DAOUUM010000472.1 GCA_030668165.1 Candidatus Heimdallarchaeota archaeon | reverse complement strand
TAAAATTGACAAATTTGATTTTTCCTATTACTCAGAAAATGAACAAATCACATTACCTCTAATTATTAGAATATTCAGAGAAAAACAGTTTAATAGAGCGGAGAAGGAATTCGATGATCTTAGCAAATTATATAATGCAAATATTCCTGTACCAAAACCATATTACTGGAAATACAATGATATTATGAGTAAATATTATTTTGTGATGGAGAGAATTGAGGGCCAAACACTGGATAAGCTATTAACTTCAGTTGATGATGATAAAAGCCCTATTTATATTCACCAATTTCTCTCAGAACTGGTCAACATTCATAATTTTGACTGGGAGACCAATGAGATCATATCTACCAAATATATTCAGAAAAATGTACACACCAAGATGCTCCTTCAAATAGAAACTGTCAGGAAAATTGTGGATGATCATGAGATAGATGAATTTTATCCCCTGCTTGACTGGTTGAAATCACATGCAAGGAAAATATCTAACCATAAGCTGGTTCTGATTCATGGTGATTATCATCCACAAAATGCAATTGTCAAAGAAGATGGATCTATGGTGGTAATCGATTGGTCAAACCTGCAAATCCATGACTATCGGGTGGATCTTGGATTCCTGTTAGTAATGCTCAATAGTTTTGGACAGAGAGATTATAAGCAATTACTATTGGTTAATTATGAGAAATTATCTGGTACAATGGTTGAATCAATAGATTATTTCATGATTCTCTCAAATCTATACAATCTATTAAGAATTTGGAGTGCGGTGATAGATCCGAGTATTACCAATGAGACTGAGGATTCAAAGAGAATATTTACTGGTTTGGCAAAACCATATAGTCTATATCTGGTTAGTATGATCCGTGCTTTCACAGGTGTTAACTTGGAAAAATTGACTAGTGAGTTATATAAGTACTAGAATTATCAAAATATAAAGGAAATAGTATTTAACTGGGCCAATATTAATAATATCAGAATAACTGCACAATGAACTCTCCAATTTATAATAATCAAATTTACAATGTTGGTTTCATATAATTTTTTGTAATTGTTATATCATCGGCTAATTTTTTATGAAACTAAATGAAAATGCGATTTGAGGTGTTATCCCGCCATAAAAGTGTAGATTTTAATTTATTTGTAAAGAGGATTTAAAGCTGATGTGTTGAATAATTTTATCCATTTCGATTATCCGAACGAAATATTTACCTATTTAGAATATCCTAATAAATCATACGCGCGGAATTTATAAAGATATAGCTAAATACTGAATGCATGCGAATTAAGCGTGTACTATTCTTGACTATACTTATTGTATTATTAGTGTTTGGAGCATTGAATTTACAAAGTAATAGAGGGATAATTATCAATAGACCTGTAAATACTGCAGGTCAAGAAATGGAGCAAACTGTTTTTGATTCTTTCAATAACTGGTCTCCTGAGCGAACATTACAGGATTTTCTAAAACCAATTAATATCCGGGAAAGACCCCAACATGATCTACCTGGTTTTAGTGAGATTGCTTCTGAGGGTATGGCAATTAGTCAGGTAGTAGATCCAGTGAGTGTGGTATTTGATGCTAGCCATCAACCACCCATCACATCTGTATTTGAATTACAAAATGATCTTTCCATGTATGGTGTAGATTTGATAATACTTTGGGATGAATTTTTGATACCTGATGGTGCAAACATTCTTCTACTATCTGCCTCAGCTTTTGATTACACTCAAGATGAAGTGGAACAGATCAATGCATGGTTCTACAGTGAGGGACCTCATCTGTTATGGATGGCTGGGGATTCTGACTTTGCAGGTGCATACTCTCCTTTCTCTGGCAATTCAATTCTTGATTCTCTGGGATCTAATCTGCGTCTGGCTGCGGATGCTGTTGCAGATGATATTAATAATGATGCTGCTTCATATAGAGTTGCTGTGCAAACTCCGGTTTGTGAGGGTGAGCTCAGCTGTACCTTCACCGAAGGTGTGGGGTCTGCTATTTTCCATGGACCATCAACTGTTCTTGGTTATATGGATGGAACCGTGATAGACCTCAATACAGATCCTCTTGATGGTGTTGAAATCATCATGAAAGCCAGTTCAGATGCATATGCGCTGGATCAAGATCTTTCTGGTAGTGAATTGGATTATTACCCTAATAGTGGAATTGATGGCGATTTCCCCATGATGGCAATCCAAGATATGGGTGATGATAAATATGTAATTGCTTCAGGTGAAGCAATTTTCTCAGATTACAAGAATATGTATGGCATGGAAACTGAACAGGGACTTAATGGAAACCCTGAGGCATGGAATGGTGGTTTTCATGAAGGCAAGATCTTGGTTGATAATGTGATGACCTGGTTCGGTGTCAATCGCGAGATGACATTTGATGAACCAATCTATATCTTTGGTAATGAGGACTTTATCAATTATGGTTTCCCAGGATCTGGAACATTTGAGGATCCATTCATTATAGAGGGATACAGTATTACAAATCCAAATGATAATTTAATAAATATCTTTGATACTGATTCATTCTTTGTAATAAGAGATAATGTATTGAATGGATTTGAAAGTTGGAATACTGGAATTTCTCTCCACAATGTAAAAAATGGC
>DAOUUM010000423.1 GCA_030668165.1 Candidatus Heimdallarchaeota archaeon | reverse complement strand
CATTCGGCCTGTGTCTAACTTTTCCGTACCCTATGATTAAATCCTAGGGTGACAGGTAGCTACTGTCCTAGTCCCTGCGTTATCAACCCATGAGGTTAGATAACATAAACACTAGATCAGTTCAGTATTTATACTACTGAAACAGAAAATATTCCAAAAATCAGTTTTTGACAAACTTCAATACATGTACTAATTATTTAATTAAATTTGGAATAATTCCTATTATCTTCCATCCCTGATCTTCAATTTCTTCATTATCATCCAATATAGTGAAATAAGCCTTGAATTCTTGATTAATTGAATTAATAATATTATTCACAATATTCATAATTTCTGAATTAATTAAATTATGATTTGTGGTAACCATGATACGAATTCTATCAGGAAATACTGGATAAGCCATTAATATAATCTTAATATCCTTATCATCATATCTGACATGTGTTGAGTAATTTTTTACGTTGACTTTGAATAACCCGGAATATTTGAAATTACATCTCATTAAAAATTGTAGATATTTATCGGTGGTATAATTCATACCATAAGTGAATTTCAGAAGCTCATTCTCATTTTCAGACCATATAATATCATTCGATTTTGGTTTAATTGATTTTAATCGGGTTATATATGAAAATTCACCTTTATAAAAATTATTTTTTTCATAAAATTCTATTGTACCATCTTCTGGTTCAGTATATAATGTAAATTGGGAATTTCCCGCAATTCTAATAAATTCATCTATTTTATCAAGGAGTAAGCTTCCCATACCCATCTTATCAGAATAAGGTGAGACCATCATCCAATCAAGATGGAATTTATCCTTCTCGAATTGGTGAAATTCGATCTCCGCAATTATTTTTTTGTGCTCATTCTCAATTAATAGAATTTGACCAAATGTTAAAAATTCATCAATATGTATTCTGAGGGTATCGGGATCATTCCAAGGGCCACCATGTAGATATCTCTCACGTGGTGTAAGCTTTTCCCAAGTAGTTACTTTATCTGTTACAGAACCCTCCTCTGTGTGATGAAACCATGTTTTAACTAAGGATTTATTCAATTCCATTAATTCAATGAAATCAGATTCTCGATAAGATCTACAATTTATTAAATTCATCAAGTTCCTTTCTCAGTCTACCTATATCCGCTCCAGCCCATTTTTTGATTAGTTGACCATCTTTGAAAAGAACAAATGTTGGTAAATTCATTACCTTCATTGCCTGAGCAGCAACTCTCTGGTTCTGTGCATCTAATTTGGCAAATTTAAAATTCTCAGATTCCATTGTTTCTGCAATTTCAAAGAATACAGGGGTTGAACGCTTACATGGTCCGCACCATTCCGCCCAGACATCGATCGCAATCTTACCTGGTTGAGCCATTACTTCCTGAAAATTTTCATCAGTTATTATCAGAGTATTTTCCATACTTTGTAACGTGTATTATTTTATAAAAACATTTAGCTAACTGAGTAACCCATGATTAGTAATTATCAAAATTACTTGGTCTATGCCTCATGTTTTCGGTATCTGACCCGAGCCTCAACAATTTTTAATCTCTTAAGAATTTTCTCAGATTCTGCATTTTGAAATTCATATCCCTTGATTAGACTGTTATATGCTAACTCGTAACTAGAATGATGTGAACTTTCAATTGTATGTTTCAATACAAGTAAATCAACGGCTTTATCCTCTATCTGATTGGAAATAAAACCCAATCCAAAATCAATGATCCAAATATTCTCGTTGGGATCCAACACAATATTTGATGTTGTCAGATCCCCATGAATTATGTTATTTGAATGTAGTTTGCCGATAATTTTACCCAATTCGGTAAAGTAGTTTTCCAGATTATCAGATTTCATATAATGTTTGATGGATGATCCGGCCACCTTATCCATAACAATCACCCAATTTACCTTATCAATATCCAAAACATATGGCACATTTATTCCAATCTCTCTTGCTAGTTGGAGCAATCTTACTTCCTGAATTGTACGATCTTTGCGTAGTTTCTGATCAATACTCTCCTGTCGGTATTTCTTTGAGATTCTATGTTTAATAACAACTTTGTAATCAAGAAATTTAGAATCATATACCTTGGCCTCAGCTCCCATATTTATCTGAATAGGGTCTTTGTAGCTAATTCTGGGTATTCGATGTTTATTGGATGGCATCTCAGTAAAAAATCAATTGTGATTTAATTAATGAATATTATTATTGTCGACACTTCTAAAATTTTAATACAGCTAGTTATTAATTGATTTATGCGGAGTGAGAGGATGACACAGGTTCATTAGAATCAGGAACTTCCGAACACCTTCAAGAATAGGTATCTTCAAGATCTGGTGAGAATCAGGCTCTGGTATAGCAACGTATGTCGAAAGACCTGGAACGTAACCATCACCTAGGTGCAAGCGAAACAAAATCCCATTCGTCCCTTGAGCGAGGATTTGGGTGCGCGCTCAGATCAATGTCATCGATGATATAGCATTTAGTGCGATCATAACAAAATTCGGGGTACTCCTCACACCGCACCTTTTAACCCTTTAACTGATCTAAGAACCCGGATTGAACCCTTATAATTCCAGTAGAATCCTCACATTCTGAATAGGCTTCCAATTTCTCATAATTTATATCTATAAAATTTTGCCCCCACCTGAATTTGGACATAACAATACTGGCATGTTCTTTCTCACCCAAAATATACAGTGTTGATGCAACTGCCTCAACACAGGTTAGTTTAGTTGGTTTACCATAATTAACTGGATTTGCAGCAACTAGGAATGGTAGTGCCCTAGGTGTACCTATTTTAAAGAAGCTATCAGATGAATTGACCTGATTCCAACTACCGTCTATTGCTAATATTCCATGTTTTAACCCAATTGGTCTATCTGCAGGGGATAAAGCAGTTCTGGTAAATGGGGATAGAACAATCTCCTTTCCCTCATGATTGGGTGAAACCTGTTGTGCAAGTTTGAATTTCAACATTCTTGATCCTGTACATTTCTTGACATCGCATTGATTGAGATGTATTAGTTTCACCTTCATTAAATTTCACTAGATTCTGTAAAATTAAAAGATTAGGATATAATTCATAATTATGATTTGGATGGATTGATAATACTAACAAATAGCCTAAATTAAGGCAATATCATCTG
>DAOUUM010000376.1 GCA_030668165.1 Candidatus Heimdallarchaeota archaeon | reverse complement strand
TCACCTTTACCAATCATCAGATTAGTAAATTATATTGTCCTAAAATATTTCAGTATGAATAAATAGAATAAAAGCTATATATTTTCAGTCTCGTAAGAAAATATGCCTTACGCAAAGAACTTGTATTGCCCAATTTGTAAAAAAGAATATGGGATGCACAACTGGAGAGAGGATACATGTGGATTTCGACTTCGTATAAAATACGATCTTGATACACGTACCAACGAGGTAAGTAAAGAGGAGATAAAATCCAAGCCCCTTTCTCACTGGAAATACTGGCAATTCTTTCCCCTAGAGGATCAGAAAAATCAGGTCAGTATTGGAGAGGGAGCAACCAATCTAGTTAAATCAAAGAGATTTGCCGAGGATCTGGGATTAAAAAATCTTTATTTCAAACTTGAACTATCCAATCCATCGGGTTCTTTCAAGGACAGACCCATTAGTATTGGAGTAAGTATGGCAAAAGAGAATGGAGCAGACACAGTTGCAGCAGCCTCATCTGGTAATGCAGCTGCATCATTGTCAAGTTTGGCAGCTAAGGCTGGAATGAATGCAGTGGTATTCGTTCCAGAAAGAGCATCATCAGCTAAAGTATCTCAACTTGTCACACTCGGTGCTAAGGTCATCCGAGTATCGGGTGGTGAGGACAGTGAGGGTGATCCCTCTGTCAAGCTATTTAAGGCAGCTGTTGAGAAGTGGGGTTGGGTTCCATCGCCATCATTTGGACCATTTAATCCCCATCAATTTGAGGGTACCAAATCACTTGCTTTTGAACTCGTTGAGCAGTTGGATTGGCAGGCACCTGACTGGGTACTGGCCAATACAGGTTCTGGAGGTCTACTTTCAGGAACTGCACAGGGATTCAAGGACTGGTATGATATTGACTGGATTGATAAGATGCCAAAAATGGTTGCAGTACAACCTGATGCATGCAAACCCGTGGTCACTGCTTTCAAAAACAATGTGAAGCCTTTTGATTTTGCTGATCAACCCGGATTTCCAGACACAGTTGCCGGTGGTCTGGCTGATCCCCATCCATGGGATGGAGATGCAGCACTTGAGATGCTTTATCTGACCAAGGGTGATGCAGTTGGAGTGAATGATCCCAAGATAATGGAAGCACAACAATTACTGGCATCCAAAGAGGGAATATTTGGTTCCCCATCTGGTGTTGCAGCAGTTGCTGCCCTACAGGAAATGGTTCATAATGGAACCATTGACTCATCCGATGTGGTTGTGGTTCCAATAACTGGTCATGGACTAAAAGATCCTGATATTTTGAAAGGTGAATTTGAAAAAGCAATGGTTTGCCCTGCTGATGTTGATCGACTTGCTTCATTATTGGAATTATCTTGAGCTTTTCAGAAATTCAAACTAAATTGAAAATAAAAATATAATAAATATAAAATTATTTATCCCAGATCAATACAGTGATTCCTGCAATTTTATCAAAATGTTTCTTATTTCTAGTTAGAATGGTATCAATACCATGAGATTTCATGGTTCCTGCAATCATGGTATCAACAACTCCGATAAATTGTCCTTTCTTTCTTAAGCTTGATTCAATCTCAGCAGAGTAATTAGCTGCTTCTTCATCAAAAGGAAAAACAATGAACTGCTCAAGTAGTTCCTTTCGTTCCTTCAATTCACCTTTGCTTTTTGATCCATGGCCTCCCACCAGAAATTCATGAGCAACAAGACTGCTAACCGCATGGATCCCTTCCTTATCAAGCTCAGCGAGAATATTAATGACCATCGGATTCTTTCTCCTTATATCGATGAGGAATGTTGTATCAATAAATTTCAATATTCCCTTCCCTCAGCAAATTGTACTCGACGAGTTTCTAGATTTTTTATTTCAGCCTCTGCTTCCTTTTCATTATAGGTAGATGCATTCTCGACGTATGCTAACAAATTACCAAACTTCTTTGACAAACGGATGACCGTATCTGAAAAGCTTTCGCCCTTCAATTGCATCCTCTTCAACGCTTCATAAGCTTCGTCTTTAAGTGATATATTCTTAGTACCCATATGTGTACATATACCTATGTAAATTTAACAATTTTCTTTTAGGAGGTCATTGTTTGATTATATATTTTCAATTGCTGGATCAAATCTTCATTTAGGATTTCTTATTGATTTTAAGGTGAATTATTTACCTATGGATTGAAAGATCCTGATATTTTAAAAGGAGATTACAAAAAAACAATGATCTGTCTTGCATACTGAGTGGAGATAGGTCTAATTACCTGAATTTTTTATCCACAAAAGGTAATATTATATCTCAGTCCAAATAAATTTATCGAATCGCATAAATAAAACCTCAACACCTACAGTTATGCATTCTCAACCCCACTAGAACCCCGAGTTCTAGTCAACTGTAAGTGATGTATCTTATATCATACGACCAATAGTATATTATCGGAACAACATCCGTGGAGCGAATAAAAAATGAAAATAAGTAAATTTCTTTTAATTTCTATGGTCTTCCTGCTTGTTGCATCCACCTCAGTGGTTTCCTCGTCAGCTATTGGTGCTGAGACGCAGAATGGAACCACAACTCTTGAGACTGATGCATTAATTATGGAGATCAGGGGAGATTCTAATGTCCCCCAATTCTTCTTCTGGGAGAATGCAAATGATACCACCACATACAAATTTCAACTCGATCAGATATTTGAGGCTATTGATAACAATAGTAATGGTATCTATGATCTTGGTGAGGATCTAAAGGTACCAAACACCCTGATCGCACTATCCTCCCGTACATGGGATTTCAGCGAGTTTGATCTTGAGATAGAGAATGATGTGACCACAGCTATTCATTTCAACCTGACCTCAGTTGAGGACCACACAAATGATAATGGAAACGGTCCAGTCACTAACGAGGTTATGATTCAGTTCAGAATACATCTCTATCTGGACGAGGAAGCATCAATCAAATTTGATGTTGTTATTGATGGTTATGAGTTTGCTGAGGATGAGGCAATGCTTGTTGTCGCATTCAAACTGATCACAACTGAAAATGAAAATGAGGTACAGGCCCAGGTTCAGAATGAGGTTCAGAACAAATTGACCTTTGGTGATGCATACTTTGAATCCAAAGATACTGCTGATGTTAATGGAACCAGTGAGCAGTTGGCAGTCGGACTCTCATATGGACTCGAAGAGGGTAACGAAGCTGGTAACAAGATTTACTTGGCATATGAGCATTTTGATGGCTCAATGGTTCATGATCCCATACTTGGACTATCATCAGTCGATGGTGTACCGATCGATGGAGCAGAGGACACCGAAGAATCCTCTCTATTCTCATTTGGTATATTTGCAACTGCTGCATCCCTGGTAGTTCCCTATATTGTATACAAAAAGAAAAATAATTAATTAATCTACAGTACTCCCGCAATTCACCTCCTTTCCTCACATTTACAACACTGACAGTGCCCAAGTTGGAGTGACAGGAACTGGAACTCCAACATTGCACGGATTATGCGAATAATCCGTTTCTGTCTGCTCAGATAATCATCCATGCC
>DAOUUM010000062.1 GCA_030668165.1 Candidatus Heimdallarchaeota archaeon | reverse complement strand
TCATCTATTTTTATTCTACCATCAGTGGGTACATCGACATCATCCAGCCCCATGGAGAAGCCCCATTTTGTAATGTAGGCACTAAGCATCTTTGTGATACCGTCAAGGAATCTACGGGTGGCATCTGATCCAAACTCTTTTAGTATTCGGTGTAACACGGAATTAGGTACCTCGGCACCAAATCCGGATTTATCAATAATACCAGCTACCAGTTTACCATCCTTGATCACCACCCATCCTTCGTGTTCACAGGTCATAGGGGAACAATCTGCATTGATACAGAATTTGTTCTTCATGGTGAAGTTAAGCTTTGGTGGTAGTAATGTACTGAACAATGACTTACCAGACCATTCTGGTTCTCCATTGATGTCATATCTATCAGGTTCTGGTAGATCATCAACACCTGCAGCGGTCAATAATTCACTGGCAACCACACGGTTGACATAGGTACTCCTCTTTGTGAATAGATAAGCACTGGTGATGAAATCCTGGATAGCACCGATAATTGGACCACCATATCTGGGGGTGGAGATCTGTTCCTGGACCAGCATAAGAATACGAGCCTCAGCTCGGGCTTCCTCTGACTGGGGAACATGTAGATTCATTTCATCTCCATCAAAATCTGCATTGTATGGACGACAAACACACAGGTTCATTCTGAAGGTTTTGTGTGGCATAACACGCACCTCATGAGCCATTATACTCATTCGATGCAGAGATGGTTGTCGATTGAAAAGAACAATATCACCATCTTTCAAATGTCTCTCAATGGTAAAGCCTGGTCTAAGCGAATCTGATATGACATTTGGATCTCTTACAAACCTGAGATCAACTCTTCTCCCATCATCTCGAATAATGTAATTCACACCGGGATGGCCCTTGGGACCACGCATAACCAGCTCTTTCATTTCCTCTATATTCCACTCAGTAACTCTTTCAGGGACGGTAAGAATCTCTGCAATTGCCTTTGGTACACCAACCTCGTTGATACTGAGCAAGGGATCCGGACTAATCACAGTTCGTGCTGAGAAATCAACACGTTTACCACTGAGATTCGATCTGAAACGACCCTCCTTACCTTTGAGCCTCTGGGTAATTGTCCTTAGAGCCTTTCCACTTCTATGTCTGGCTGGAGGAATACCACTCACCTCATTATCAAAATAGGTGGTGATATGATACTGTAATAGTTCCCAAAGATCCTCAACAATCAATTGAGGGGCTCCTGATTCACGATTGTCCTGCAATCTTTGATTAATACGAATAATATCTACCAGCTTATGGGTAAGATCATCTTCACTACGAATACCTGAGTCAAGTGTGATACTTGGACGAACTGGCACTGGAGGCACTGGAAGTACATCCAAAACCATCCATTCTGGCCTGGCATAGCGTGTGTCCACACCCAGTAATAAGGCATCATCTGCCGGGATATTCTTTAATCTGTTTTGAATATCCAGAGGCGTTAATCGATCGCTTACCTTGTTGCCATCAATATTATCATACTCTTCATAATAGCCTGTTGGCTTCTCTAATCGCATCTTTTGCTGGAATGCATCACAATGATAACATCCAGGAAGCTTGCCATCAGCATCCGCCTTTGGATTGATCAACTGATCCCTATTACGTTTAGCTCTTTTCCAGATATCCTCAACCAGTTGAATATCAATTGTACCATGAACTTCCCTGGTACTCTTCATTTTTACTGCTTCAACAATTATCTCCTCTGGAGGAATCATAATTCTTGAACAGCTTCGACAAGTTACTTGTAATATTTTATAGATCAGCTTATTGTATCCAACGTGTATAACAGGACCTTGGAGTTCAATATGGCCGAAATGACCGGGACATCCACCAATTCTATTTCCACAGGTGGAACAGATTGTTGAAGGATCAATGGTCCCCAGAGCAGTATCCATCAAACCTGATTTGATAGGGGCACCGTCCTCGCTAAAAGTGTCGGCGGTCAAAATTCTCTGAACGCTCATTTTTCTTATTTCGTCAGGAGAGAGTAATCCTAAACGGATTTTATCGATTATTTTTGGAAGGTCTGATGAAGTGGACACAGTTTAATCCTCAAAATTTGAAGCTAACATCATTTATCAAATCGATGAACTTCATATTCAGATAGATTAGTTTATTATTTTAATATTTAGTTAATTATTATTTTATTAGTCGATTATTATTTTTATGATTAGTTGAAGTATTCATTTGTAAGATAAAGAGGCTACAAGTTGGAAATTGTACAGATTTGGGACTTTAGATCTTTAGCTCAGACATTTTTTTCCTTGAAATTTACTTATTATCCTAGGTAAGTTTCGCTGATTATAACTTTTATAATTGGTGTTGCTATGTATATATTGAGAGCATTGAGTATAGAAATTCGAACCGATAAAAAGGGCAAACCGGAAAGAGAGATGCCTTTTGAGCTCGTTGAATTAAGTGACCTGTTGGGTCATGAGATGACAATATATGTCGAACTCGGTCAGTTGATTGCAGGTGTTCTGAACACATCAACTCTGGATTGGCCCATATTAATTGACGAGAAAACCAAACTTATACTTGATGGACACCATAGAACTGAAGGGTTAAAAGCCTTGAATTTTACAAATATACCCGCAATACTGATTGATTACCATGATGATGATTTGATCAAAATCGGAACCTGGTATCCACTGGTTAGGTGTAAATTGGATGATATCATATCAGTCCTAAGCAACAGTGGGTTTGATATCCAGGAAATTGATGATAAAATACTCAAAATTGAAAATATTGATAGTAGAGAGGTTACTGCATTAATTGGAAATGATAAAAAAATGTTCAAGGTCTATGGAGACAGAGAAGATATTTTTCAATTTGTTAGAGATTCATGGTTAAGACATGTCAAATATTATGATGATCCTGAAATGTGCTTGGAGAACGCTGATATCAAGCATACTGCGATCATCTCATGGTCTTATACAAAAGATGAGGTCATAAATCATGTTAAGAATGGAGAAATATTCCTCCCTAAAACAACCAGACATCAATTAAAATATGAAGTGAAGAGGTGTAATTTCTCAATTAAAGATTTGACAAAGAGAATTTAATTATTATTTGTGAGGCATAAATGTATTGCCACCACAGTTTGGACATCCCTTTCTGAAGGAAGCCCTGCAATATGGTGTTTTGCAGGCACCGCAATACCCTTCTGATCGGGTTTTACGTCCAATTGTTTTGCAATGTTCACAATATGGAGTAGTTGCTCTACTCTGAGCAATTATGATAAGATAGATTACTAGAATTCCACCACCGATCACTAGGATGCCTGTTCCCAATGCAGATAGGAATGAACCAGTACCTGATGAATCTCCTCCATCATCAGAATCTCTTATATTCTGAGAAATTGCATCTATGAACACATCAAAAATGAGGGTCTTACCATACAAGTCATCAGCTGGATTAGTATATGCATCTTCTGGGGGAACAACTATATGTTTTTCCTCACCTGGATGCATACCCAGTAGACCTTGATAAAATCCTTCAATCAGTACTCCTTCTACTGGTTCTGTTTTGACTCCTCGTACCTCTGTTTCCCAATCATCAGATGTTGATTGTAATTCACCATCATATGTCAGTTCATAATCGAGCACAACAAAATCTCCGGTTTCAATACCACCAGATTCAGTGTAAGATGAGACTGGGGCAGTTCGAATCATCAAAATACATAATAATGAAATCGATATAATTAATAATCCTTTTCTACTTCTCACTATGTGAACAAAGTTACTTTATCTTATAACTAATACCTTTAGTAACTAATAATTTTTATATTTTTCAACATGTCTCTTTAAAATTATTTAGAAATTATTTAGAGATGATCGAAGGTTTCTTAGGTATCATATAGGAACAGGAAATTATGAAACAATACTTCAATTTTCTCACTGAGAAGCTAGACGGTTCAAATATGCAATTCCATTATCTCAGAGTTGGAAATACCCGACCGTTATTTAATCTCCTAGTTGAGAGTACCGGTGAGATTGAAGAATTAAAGTGGATGCAACATGAATCTGATGATTTTGGATCCTATTATTTTGGCAGTACTTATTCTGAATACGAGGGAGCAGTCATTAATCTCGAGTTGAATGATAACATAATGGGATCAGTCAGAAAGGATTTTTGGGAAAATTTTGTATTTAAGACTAGGGACCAGGCAATTCCATTTGTCCTCATCATTCCCCCTGGTGATAAATTGGGATCTCTTAGTAAATCCCAGGTATATGAGGCACTATCGCTTGTTAGAATCACAGATCGACCCTTTACCATGTTCGAATATGATGATAATGTCCACGAAAAAGTGGTTCAGTGGTTAAATGATATTTGCTCACTTGTTCACAGGAAAGATAGCATTAAGAAAGATGCAATAGATTCCAAAAATTAGTTTTCTGATTTATTTTATTAAAAATTTTTCAGCTATTGAGTATTAGAAACAAATTATTAAAACCATTCATGATTTAATTTCGTTCAGAGAAAAAAAATGAATACCGTCGCAGATCTTATTGAAAATAATTATTCAGGTGTCAGTGTGCGATCTATTTTAACAGATCAGGATTTTAGAAAACGTGTTTTGTTGGATCCAACAGTGAGAGGTAACACCGAGGTAAAGGAACTAGTAATGGATAAGGTAGCAGTTGGTGGTAAGGTATTGCTTACAGGTCCCACAGGAGAGGCCAAAACTCTATTTGCCCGTGTTTTACTTGACCATATTGTCAATGAAATTAATAGTAAGAAATATCATATTAAAGGCTGTCCTTTTCTTGAAGATGCCGGATATTTGATCCATCTAAGCAAAAATTACAGGAAGAATATTTTAAACTCAATTGATGTTCTGAAAAGTTTATGTCCTTATTGCAGAAATAACATCGAGAATAAATTTTCTACAGAGACTGTTAAGGTTAATCTAGATAATACTGAACAGATGGTGAATCTGGCAAAAATCACAGAACCTAAGCTATTGGAAATTGAGGTTGAAAAAACAATTGTTCGACGTACCCAGATCGATCCAAGAAATGACCCTGAAAGTCTGTACATGTTACTTGCAGGTGTTGAGAACCTTGAGGAATTATTGGGTGGTGAAACAAATGAAACCTACTCGGCCAGAAGTCACAAGGTTGGAACTCTTTCCCAAGGTTTCATGGTTGTTAATGAGATTCAACGATTACATCTTTCCTTGTTGGAATCACTGATGGGATTTCTAGAGGATCCCCAGGGTATCAAATATAATTTGGCTGGAGAAACTGTATTTATTGACGGTGCAATTATATTCACATCAAATGCACCACTTACCGTATTTGGTGAGGAAAGTCAACCAATCATTAACCGTGTTCCAGAGGTATTATGGCCAGCAAGAGATGTTGATCACCGTATTGAAATTGTAAAAGATATGTTCAATGATCACATTATCACCAATATGGCAAAAATAACTTCCAATCCAGCATTGATTAGAATGTTTGACTTGTCTGGGAGTAGAGATAGTGATTTTGTATCAAAACTTGCTTATGAATTCCTAAGTCATGTGGCAAATGAATCAATTCCCCAAACATTAAAATCAGCAGGAGCAAGATCTGAGAACAGAATTGCCCGTTCTGAGTTTTACAGTGGATTAGATGATATTCACAACCCACAAAAAAGCCCTCATATCGATTTACGTACATTAAATAATGCCATTGGAGAAATTGTAATCAGATCAAAATCCTCTGAGGACTTTGATGGTATAATAATCACTCTTGATGCTGTTAAAACAGCACTTGAGATGTATGATATCTCACCAACTCTCATTAACAATGGTTTACAGGCAATAAAACTAAACCTGAGAAATCAATTCAGAGAGGGTAAGACTGCAGTAAATGTTGATGAGGTTACTGAGGAACTTGATAAGTTGACCAGCATGACTGAGGATGAACTAAAAGCAATCGTATACAAATACGAGCAGTTGGACCTTAAGAATAAGGATATTGCTGAAAAAATATTTGAGCAACTTAAATCCAGCTACGAAGCACTGCTCCTTGTGAATTATCTATAAGGGAGCCGAGAAATGCCCCATAGAATATTCGAACTAACCCAAGCCCATTATCCAGATCCATTAGTGGATTATAGTTCAACCGAGTTTGTTCTCGAATTTCAAGATGCTGCTCAGTTACTTCAGAAATGGAGAAACCCACATCTTGGGAGATCAAGTAGAGAGGGAACCATATTGGGTCTTGCCTCACAGGCTAGAGCTTCATCGGATGCCATAAAAAATAAGATACTTACCACAATGCTTTCAGCGGAACTTGAAGAGGAGTATATTGATAAGTTAAATGTGTATAAATTTATGCTCGATAGAACCCTGCCGGAGGCATTGGAACTAGTAAATTTAGATAAATTACTCACTCCCGAGGATATAGAAGAATTTATTCGTAAGCATCTTGGATTGATGGAGGATGAGTATGGACGCAAACTGCTTACTGCCACAATGTTACTGGATGATCTCCATGAGATTACTGATATTGAGATCAAGGATAAATTTGGGAGAACAAGAAGAGTATCAAGAAATGATGTTCTTGATGTGATTGGAAATATATTGGGTAATATACTATTAAGACAGGTGTCATTATGGACCGTGGATGATGTGATATCAAGACCTCGTGGTAGATTTCATCTCAAAAAAACCTACAGGGCAGCCATAATGAGAGAAAATTCCATACCTCCATCCAAAATCAGTCACGAAGATATTAGAGTAATTGATAAGGACAGACTTGGTATAATCTATTTTATTGTTGATATGAGTCAAAGTATGAATAAACAGGTTTTCAAAGATGGTTTAACCAGACTTGATGGTGCTCTATTAACCGCGTTGGGATTATTCTACTATTTCAAATTATTCAATCGTAGAAAGAGAAGGGAATTTGATAGTTTCAAGATGCATATTGTTCCCGTTACAAAGAATCCCTATGTGATCAGTGATACAAAGAAATTCGAGAATTTTCTATTCGATGCAGAGGGAAAGGGAAAAACCCGACTTGTGCACGCAACCAATGTTGCAATCAAACATGCAACTGAAAATTACAAAGATAATAATTATGATGTCCAGATTGTATATCTAACCGATGGAAGGCCAAATGTTCCCTTCGATGGAAGTATTCCCGGTCTTAAATCCAATTTCTTGAAAGAATATTTCAAAAACAATATGGACACCAAGACACCAAAGGCAGCACAGGAATGTATGATCCAACTGAATCAAATATTTAATTACCTGCATCGTGGTCGAGAGAGGAATTGGAATATATCCTACTTCCTCATGGCAGGAGAGTCATTCAGGGCAACTGGATTGTTCAAAGATACCAAGGAGATGCTTGGATCGGTTACAGCACCAATTATTATCGATCCCACTGAGATTGATAATTTGGGTAAAAGGATCCTCAAAGAGGCAATCCTAAGTGATAGGTGAGGAGATTGAGATGAAACTAGATCCAGAACTACTTAACGCATACAACAATGCAAGAAAAATCACTCAAGATTTATTGAGTACAACTCCTGAAGACTATAAATTGTTCTTTTTCCTGGACTCCAGCCTATATGATTCGGTGCTGCTGCAAACACAAGCTACAGGTAGTCCCAAGGCAATAATATCAGCAAATGAATTACAACTACTTCAACAGTTGAAAACTGATGATTTAACACCAAATGGGATGGATTTGTTCTATGCATCCAGAAGTCCAAGAATTTTTCTTCCGAGTAAATCCTATGGATCAGAATTCTCTAGTAAAGTGTTGGAATTGAAATTAGTCCATTCGTTTGCCAAAGCAGCTCTGGTTGAGCAAACAAAATCCAATTTTCCAGATACTCTACAGCAACTTTATCGTAATGATGCTATCATCTCAGATCTATTTGCAAATAATGTATTTGAATTTGCAAAAGAAAGGAATGCACCCTGGATCTGGCAGTACTTCCAAGATTTCACCGCGGGGACCAGATTGTTGAGTCTGTACGATTTGGATGATTTTTATATTCCACCAACAAGTATAAGATCAGCTTCAATATTTTACAACTATTTACTCGAGATCAAAGAAATAATGAAAAAAAGATCCAAAGCAGTAATAAAGGCCCCATTATATGACTTAGTTCTAAATGGCTTTGCAGAGATGGTCCTTGATGAGCACATCGGTACCTTGGATGAACATGTTCAAAAAGCGGTGATACCATATTTAAAGGGAAATCTGGGTCAACCACTAGGTGTAATCGGTAAAAGATTTATCCAGGAACGAGGTGAAAATATACCAGATATGTTCGAGGAAGTTGTCAAACTCAAAAATGATCATGAGCTTGTCAAAATCTGGACCAGAGGAGAAACAAAAGAAGAACTGGAGAAGGTGCGTGAGAATCTGACCAACAGATCAATTAATTGGCATAGTAGCAGAAATAGTTACTGGTCTGATTTATGGCCCTTACGAGCCAGTGTATATGATAAGATATCATCAACTTATGTGGGTAAGATTCAAAGACGGGGTTACAAATCATTTTCAGAGTTACTTGGTGATTCTCCCCTTGTATCATCCCATGGTAGAGTGATACTGCAGGATAGAGAGGTTGGAGTATTCAGCATCCAAGAGGAAACTGTTGCTCAGGAACAGCTTTTGATTCTTAGAAATCATCTACAAGCTAAAAAAGATACATTCTCGACCCCCCTACCTGGATTACCTGATGTAATTGTATTTAAAAAATACGCAGGTATGCATGTAGCTTCCTACTTGGGAATTGCAGACAAGAATCAGGAGCAAAAGTATCCCCTCAGTCCCTACGATCTACCTTTGATTGTGAGGGCAATCCAGGTCACGCGAAAGAAAGATGCATATCAGAGTGATGAACGAGAAGATGAGACCAAAATTAGTTCTGTCAACTATGACAACTTGGAGAAACTTACAGAGCCACAGCACAGGGCAATACGATACCTGATAAGACAGGGAGAGGTAATACAATGAGGGCAAATATCATATCCCGATCAATTTGGAAATTCCTCGCCAAAAGGAAGCTCAAAAGTGAGAATATTACTATTAAATACAATGCCATACACATCATCGGAGAATTTGGAAACGAAAATGCATTGGACAAATTGTATCCATTTCTGTCTGATGATGAGCAAATCATACGAAATGTTGCTTCACTCTCTATAAAATCAATTACAGGAAAGATGATCAAAGAGGACAAATCTACCCTGGAAATTCAATCCATGCTAATAGATTTATTCAGAGATGTAAAATCCCTGTCTTCAAAAATATCAATTATTGAGGTATTAAAGGAGTTACCACTGAAAATTCGTGAGGATCTTCTCGGACCAATTGTCAAAAGCAGCGAGGATGATCTACTGTATTCCATATTGGTATCGCTTGAAGATACTCAAAATCTAGAAATATTGGAAGATATGTTGATGGTATCAGAATCCAAAGATATTGTGATAAGGAGAGTAGCTCTTGAGAGCTGGGTAAAAGGTCTCGAGAAGATAGAATTCGATGACATCTTGGAATATATCACACCACGATTACATCAATTAATACGAATAAACTATGAATTGCAACTTGATGGAAGCTTTTTGAGAAAGGTTCTCTCATATGCAAATCAATCACAATTACCCAGTCCAAAGGCATATCCTGATTTCATAATCAGATATCTTACTGAACTTCTTGGTAATTGGGACTATGATCCAGAAGCTTATAGATCCCTGCATGCAATAGTTGTACCATCATACTTCACATTTTCAGATGATGACCTTTCTGAGAGTGAGCAACCATTCATGATCTTGTAATTCAAACTAGATTATTTTAACACTAATCCAATCATAAAATATCCAAGCATCTTGATCAAAGTAAAACAGTATCAGAGCTATGTCCGTCATCGAAATTGTGAGATTGTATACAGTCCATTCCTCAATTTCCCACAGAGAACTAAATCCATCATCGGTAGCCCTGACTTCAGGTTGCAATACAAATATTTCGGACTGATCTGTATCCAGCAGGGTTGAATTATTAGCACTGAAATCAAGAGATGTTATGTTATAGATACCGTATATACTGATCCTTACAAGCAAAGTCTGGTCCATCACATTACGGATAAAAGGATAGATACTGGTTGTATTTCCCTCTTTGTTCGAGGAGGCCGCATAGATCCAAGAATCACCATCTGGTTGAAGGAGGGCCAAATCCAGGTAGGGATCCTGTGGGGGCAAACGGTAGATCTGAATTATGATAATAACCAGGGTAGAGACAATAATCAGTCTGATGAAATCTTTTCGCTTCATAAGTAATCCTCATTCATATTTTATCTGTCTATCCTTGTACAAATACCACCTGATTCGATGAAGAATATCGTATTTGCGCTGAACTAGAAACACTGAGACAATCAGAATAAGAAGAAAAATAGAAATACTCAGTTCATTACTTATGGATCTTCTTCGATCAATAGCCTCGGTT
>DAOUUM010000501.1 GCA_030668165.1 Candidatus Heimdallarchaeota archaeon | reverse complement strand
TGATAACCACCAGATCCTCCTCTTCCAGTATTTCAGCAACCCATAGTGGAATCTGTGTTTCTTTATCCTTGACCAATCGTACGTTAATACCATCAAATCTTAGATTAGGACGATCAACGGTTGCTATAACGCTGATTGTATCCTCTTCATAATCAAATGCGATTCGCGATGCGTCAAATATCTTCTGAGACACGTAAAACTAGCAATGATTCAATCAAAATAAAGGATGTGATGGTAATTACAAATTCTTACAAGATTTATATACAGATGTCTGAAAATATATCAGATTATTATAGGAGATTTCAGAACAAAAGTATTTTATCGATAGCTAAAACATTAAATCTAATTAATAAATATGGACCATGAAGATATTAATTCGTCATTTATTGATATTTTACGTTCCCCAAATTAAGGTGATAATCTGCTCGCAGGTATAAAGAATAACTACTATACAATGAATACAAATGTGAAACTGGTTTTTAATTTTACATTTTTTCAGGGATTTGGAAGAGGAATTTGGCTTGGTAACGTATTGACCGCATTTATTTTCTTTATTGCAAATGAATCAACTGAAATGCTCGGTTACACATCAGCGGCAATGGGGCTGGCAATGAGTATCGTTGTCTTCCCGGCAGGTATCCTATCAGATAAGTATCGTCGAGATACCCTGTTAAAAATCGCCTTCTTCATCGGTCTGGCAGGTCTGATAATCACCGCCTTGGCAGACACATTACTTGGAATTGTAATTGCACTAGTATTCTGGGGGATTTTTCAAGGTCTTATCAGACCATCTGTTGAGAGTCTATTTGCTGATTCAATACAGTCTGGAATGAGATCCAAGCTATATTCCTGGTTGCATGTGGTGAGGCAGATTTCAATGGCTGTGGGTCCCTTCATAAATATAGGACTGTTCTATTTTCTGGGTGATACCTGGGATCTATCCGTACTGAAAACTGTAATGTATGTTGGATTGATCATATCCGCAGGATCATTGATCCCCTTATTATTGATGAATGATGATAAGAGCATGGGAGAAGCCAGTGAGACAATATATATTGAGGAAGATACAGAGAATAATGGTGTGAAATCAGCATCAAAATTCATTCCCATAGTACTAATCTCATCCAATTTAATCATTGGTACAGGGGCAGGAATGACAATTAAATTCTTCACCACATTTTTTATTGAGGAGTATGAATTAAGTCCCATACCGGTCAATTTTATTTTGGGTTTGACTTTTATTTTCACGGGTCTCTCTGCACTATGGGCACAGAAATCCTCGATGAAGAGTGGCAGAGTGAAGATGATTATCATTGTCCAAAGTATAGCCACCTTGTGTCTATTTCTAATCGCGTTTTATCCCCCTATTATTATGCTGGCCATTTTATACATCGTTCGTGGAGGTCTGATGAATGCCAGCCAGCCACTGAGTCGATCAATACTCATGGATGTGGTTGCCAAGGAACACCGTGGAAAAGTAAATTCAATCGAAGCACTTGCATGGGGGCTGTTCTGGAACATATCTGCAGCATTGGGCGGTTGGTTGATTGCGATGTATGATTACAGAATAACCTTCCTTATCACCGCATCAATTTATACAGTAGGTACGCTGATCCTCATTCCACTTATATCCCGGGTGAAATCCGAGAGTTACCAAAATTAGTAAAATTAATTGAACACAAAATATATTGCTTTTTTGTATATATCATTTCGTTAATCCGAAAATAATTCATATAAAATATAATGTAAATTTCACCTAATCCCATAAAATTTATATTGATTCATTAATAATTAGCACAACTTGGTGAATAAAAATGAGTGAAACAAATAACATACCAAAAGGACTTAAAAATACATTTCTAGCACATTTTATTTTAGGATTAGTTATGGGAATCCCATTTCTACTATTTCCTGAGGGCTATGCAGAGATGCTAAATTTTACAATTTCTGAACCTATGGCATATAGATTAGTTGGAGCCGCAATTGTAGCGTTTAGTATATCATCATGGTTTGCATATAGAAAATTAAACTGGGAAAGTGTGGAGATACTAGTATTAGCAGAAATCGCTTGGACGATTCTTGGAACAATTGTTACTATTTGGGGCGTCGTGAGTAATGATTTTCCAGCTGTTGCGTGGATTAATGCAATAGCTATGTTGGGATTTGCAATTGCCTTTAGTTACTTTTTCTTTACAAAAAAATAATATCAAATATTGAGAAAAAATCATTCAATAAACAATATTTAACAAAATTCATGATTTAATATTTAACTAGATTTGAGTGAAAAAATAGAAATAGGACAAGACATTAAGTGCAATATGATCACAATAGCTAAATTTACATAATTAGCATTATTACGCGTTGTCTCCACACTAGCCAGACGTCACCGTCACCTTTTGAGTTTCCTCTAGGGTTTGTCTAGTATGTTGTCCTGAAGGAC
>DAOUUM010000159.1 GCA_030668165.1 Candidatus Heimdallarchaeota archaeon | reverse complement strand
TTATAATGATGGTATGGAAATTTTTGGATATATTTATCCTCCATCATTTCCACGAAATATTGGATTAGAGGATTCATTTGAGGGTTCAATAACAATTGACTGGATAGCTCCATTTGATGATGGTGGTGATGCCATTACCGGCTACAATATTTACAGGGGATTAAATGGAACTGATTTACAGTTGCTAACAAACGTTTCCTATAATAGTTTTTCATATATTGATACAACAGTAACGATAGGGATTGGATATTTCTATGCTGTTACTGCTGTAAACACTGTTGGAGAGAGTGATTTCTCTAACATATTATCAATGACTCCGTATACTTATCCAAGTGTACCTCAGGGTTTCGATTTGAGTCTAGTTAGTAATAACGAGGTTCTTATCGAGTGGAGTCCTCCTTTGGATGGTGGGGGATTAGAAATATCAAATTACACAATTATGCGTGGTGGCTCTGAAACCAGTTTAACTGATTATGTCACACTAAGTGGATCAGTTATTAATAATATTGATGCTGGAGTAGAGCCTGGCACTACATACTATTATTCAATTTATGCCACAAATTATGTTGGAGATAGTGAGATGAGTGAAATCCTCAAGATAACTATTCCAGAGGACATAAGTTCAGGAACAACAGATACAACCCCAGATGCAACCACGCCTGGGGGATCAACAGATACTGATGCCCCGACAATTGGATTTGGGTCTGTTTTCTATATTGGATTGGTATGTGTTTCCATTGCATTAACAAGAAAAAAAAAATCCAAATTCAACTAGTATAGGTCTTAATTCGGTTGAATTCTAATAAATTACTATGTTAATTATACCAAAAGACAATTCACTTAGGATACATTTTTAATTTATCTCCTCAAAATAAATTGATAAACCATGAGTAAAGCAGTTTGGACATATTTTCTATTAGCTAGTCTATTCATCATGCCTTTGATACCAGATCAAAATGCTGATTTGGGTTATCAAATAGATTTACAATCCCAAGTAACGGATCAAAATTATATTAATGATCAAAGTGGTCTATCTGATGATTCATTATCCTCGAAATTAATGCAAGTTGGGCACCTACCTGAAGAGGGAATTGCTCATGATGTATTTGTACAAGGAAATTATGCATATTTGGCAGATCAGTATGCAGGTCTGGAAATTTATGATGTCTCAGTTAGTAGTAATCCGATTTTAGTTAGTCAATTTAGTAAATATGATTATGTTGTAGACGTGCGTGTTCACGGTGATTATGCATATGTGGCAGATTGGTACTCGGGTATGTATATACTTGATATTTCAGACCCTATAAATCCAATTGAAGTATCTCACTTCGATGAGAATAACGCGTTATTTCGTGGTCTATTCGTAAGTGGAGATTTTGTCTACCTGGCCGATGGTAACGCTGGTTTGCAAATATTAGATATTTCAGATCTGACAAATCCAACAAAAGTAGGCCAAATCGATGATGGTGGAAGTTCCAGAGGTGTTTATGTCGACGGTTCTTATGCTTATGTAGCAGATGGTGAAGATGGTCTGGAGATCATAGATATCTCAGATCCCTCAAACCCTGTTGAAATTGGCCAGTACAATGATACTGTGGGAATTGCATATAATGTTTTTGTCAGTGGTTCCTATGCATACTTGGCAGACTGGAATGACGGTTTGGAAATTATAGACATCTCAGATCCAACCAATCCAGTTGAGGTAGGTCAATATTTCGAAAACAGTGGAGTCGCATACGATGTTATTGTCCTTGGTAATTATGCCTATGTTGCAGATAATTATGATGGGCTTGAGATTATTGATATATCAGATCCCAGCAATCCTGTTGAGATAGCTCAATTAGATGACGGTGGTAATGCAGATGGTATATTCATCAATGGTACATATGCTTATATTGCAGACGGTGGAGATGGCCTGGAAATAATAGATATTTCAGATCCCTCAAACCCTATTGAGGTTGGGCAATTTGATGATGGTGGTAATCCTCGGGCTGTAGTTGCAAGCGGATCTTATGCCTATTTAGCTGATGGTTCTGATGGTTTGGAAATTATAGATGTTTCAGATCCCGCAAACCCAGTAGAGGTTGGTCAAGTTGTTGATGGTAATAATAATGCACACGATGTTTTTATCAGCGGTTCATATGCATACATGGCAGACTGGTATGACGGTCTAGAAATCATAGATATTTCAGACCCCACAAATCCAGTCGAAGTGGGTCAATATGATGATGGTGGTGGAGGGACATCAAGAGCTGTATTTGTGAATGGTTCCCTTGCATATGTTGCTGAATTCGATGATGGAATTGAGATTATTAATATCACAGATCCAACTAATCCAGTTGAAGTGGGTCAATTCGATGATGGTGGGTATGCAGAAGATGTATATGTCAGTGGTGTATATGCATATATTGCAGACCAAGTTAACGGATTGGTGATAATAGATGTCTCAGATCCAGCTAACCCAGTTAAGGTGGGAGAATTGGATTTTGATGCAATGATAATGGATGTATTTATCCAGGATTCAATTGCCTATGTTGGGAGTGATAGTGATGGTCTGAATATAGTAGATGTTTCAGATCCCACCTCTCCCGTAATATTAAGTCAAATTGCTGATGGTAGAGAAGCAAAGGACGTATACGTCAATGGTTCACTTGCTTATGTTGCTGATGGATATGATGGGTTGGAAGTAATTGATATAACTGATCCAGCCAATCCTGTTGAAATAGCTCAATTTGATAATGGTGGATTAGCAGTGGCTGTATTTGTAAGTGGTTCATATATCTATGTAGGTGATTTACTTGAGGGTCTTGAAATATTGACCTGGATTCCGATCCCATCCAGTCCGTTAAATCTTGAATTAATTGATAATCTCAATGGATCTGTAACAATTTCTTGGGATGCATCAGTGGACGGTGATCAACTAACTAATTATAATATTTACAGAGGTATCACTACTAATTTACAGATTTTGGATAGTGTAACTGATAAGTATACATTTCTAGATACTTCAATAGAAGCAGGTAATACATATTATTATGCGATCAGTGCTGTGAATTTTGATGTGGAAGGCGAAATGACTGAAATCCTCGGTATTACAATTCCTGCATCTACAACTTCAGTTACCACCACTGATACGACCACTGATACGACCACTGATACGACCACTGATACGTCCACTGATACGTCCACTGATACGACCTCAGATACGACCTCAGATACCACCTCAGATACCACCTCAGATACGACCACTGATACAACAGAAAGTACAACTGATACTGAAGATTCATCAGTTTCAGATGATACTCCGGTAATTGATCTTGGATTTGGATCTGTCTTCTATATTGGTCTGGTGTTGGTATCAATTGTGATCACAAGAAGGAAGAAAAATATAATCCATTAGAATAGCAGTAGATTATAATTTAACCATAAAACTATATTTACTATACCGAAAACTGATTCATTTTGCATACCTTTTAATCCAAATCAAAAACGCAATTCCATATGAGTAAAACAATCTGTACATTTTTTTTAATTGCTATTTTATCTTTTATGACGATGAATTCAACTCAACTTGTAAGTTTTGAGTATCAAATTTAATCAGATTCATTCTTAGATACAATCCCTGGTATTGATAATATCAATGAAGAGATAATAAGTGATAATATGGCTTTGTCAATGGATATAACTAGCTCACAATTTATTCAAGTTGGGCAACATACAGATAAAGGATCTGCCCTTAAAGTGACTATTAGTCAAGATTATGCATATGTGGCTGAGGCAAATAATGGTTTGGCAATTGTGGATGTTTCAGATCCTTCAAATCCAATTATAGTCAATCAGTTTCTAAAAGGCACAACAGTAGAAGATATTGCAATAGAAGGCAATTATGCATATATGGCAAATGATGCCTCAGGATTAGCAGTGATTGATATATCAGACCCAACTGATCCTATTGTGTTAGGCACTCTTTCTAATGGTAATCAAGCACTTGGGATTGCTATAGAGGGTACTTATGCCTATATTGCGATGGGTAATGGTGGTCTTGTGATCGTAGATATATCTGATCCAAGCAATCCCGTTGAAATCGGTAGTTATGATGATGATACAGGAACAGCCCGTGATGTCCAAGTAAGGGGATCACTTGCATATGTAGCAGATGGTCTCGATGGTCTTGAAATCATTAACATCACTGATCCAACGAATCCTGTTGAGGTGGGTGAAGTACAGGACGGTGCAACTGCAATGGGATTGTATATCAGTGGAAATTATGCGTATATGGCCGATCATTTAGACGGTTTGGAGATAATAAATGTTACAGATCCTACTAATCCTACTGAGATCGGTCAATATGATGATAATAGTTATGTTTATGATATTGATATTAGTGGCCCATTCGCCTATATTGCAGATACTGAAAGGGGTTTTGAAATATTAAATATCACAGATCCCACAAGTCCTGCCTGGACTAGTAGATTTGATGATGGTGGATATTCAAGAGGTATTGCAATCAGTGGAACCATCGCTTTCGTGGCAGATGGTTATGATGGACTTGAGATTTTTGATATCTCAAATCCTCTTTCACCTACCGAAATTGGTCAGACAGATTATGGAGGAGAGGCTCTTGGTGTATCTGTTAAGGGGGATTATGCCTATGTTGCCAATGGTTATGAAGGATTGGAGGTTCTTGATATTACAGATCCCACAAATCCAGCAAAAATCGCTCAGCTAGATGATGGTGGATATTCAAGAGGTATTTTTACCAGTGATAGCTATGCATATGTTGCGGATTATGGTGTGGGAATGGAGATAATAGATATCTCAGATCCATTCAATCCTGTTGAAATAGGTCAATTTGATACTGGACCGAATTTACGTAATGTATTTGTATCAGGATCCTTTGCTTATCTACCTGACGGAACTAATGGACTGAAAATTATAAACATCACTGATCCCACAAATCCTGTTATGGTTGGTCAACATGATGATGGTGGATTGGCATGGGATGTATACATTAGCGGTACCCTGGCATATCTTGCCAATGATGGTAGTGGGTTGGAGATAATAGATATCTCAAACTCATCAAATCCTGTCAAGGTGGGTAGCTTATATGATGGTGGATCCGCAGAAGGAATTGATGTTAGAGGCTCATACGCCTATATTGCAGATTATGACGATGGTTTTGAAATTATAGATATTTCAGATCCCACAAATCCTGTTGAGGTTGGACAAATCTACGATTCAGGTTTTGCTGAAGATGTAAAGGTATACGGGAATTATGCGTATGTTTCTGAAGGTGGTACGGGAATGGAAATAGTTGACATAACAGATCCTACAAATCCTGTTGAATTTGAACAAATTAATGGGTTTGATGGTGGCTCTGACCATGATGTATTTATCTATCAAGATTATATTTACTTGGCTGATGGCTTAAATGGTATTGAAATTTTCAAGTGGGTATCACCACCATCAATTCCATTAAGTCTGGTATTGAATGATAATCAAAATTCATCTGTTACACTAGAATGGGATGAACCACTTGCTGATGGAGGATCAGTTATCACCAGTTATAATATATATAGAGGTACAAGTGCTAGTAATACAAATCTATTAACAACTGTATCAAATTCTAATATTTATGTAGATAATGCAGTAAATATTGGTACTGAATACTTTTACAATATAACAGCAGTAAATTTAGTTGGAGAGAGCGTATCCACAGATGCCGTTACTATCACTCCATATACAACACCATCCACGCCTCAGAGTTTTGAATTGAATTTAGATGGTGATTCTCATGTTAATATTACTTGGGAGATACCACTCTCTGATGGTGGTTTGTCAATTACCGATTATTACATTTATCGTGTTGTATCATTGGAAAATCTGATTAAAATAGGTTCAGTTTCCGGTTCAACACTTAATTTTATTGATACATCAGTTGTTCAAGGAGTAGCTTATTATTATGCAATATTGGCTGTGAATTCGATTGGAGAAGGAGCTTTAACTGAAGTTCTTGATATTTCTATCCCCGTAGATACAATTACAGAAACAACTACCGATGAGACAACGAGTACAGTCACAGATACTGATAGAATTACTGTAATCGATGAAGATACAATTACTGTTACAAATACAACTACGAGTGAGAATACATTGGGGGATACCATCGCAATTGGATCCTTTATTTCTCTTGGATTAATAGGTGGATCAATTGTATTTTTAAGATACAGAAGATCATAATCTGAATAGTTAAGACCTAATTAGATGCCTATAGAACTTAATTAACTCAAGAAGTGCAATGTATTTTTACTCATGTTCCACGGGTTTGTATGAATTTACGATTCTTCTTCCAGAATTTTCTTGAATCTCTCTGCTTACCATATCCCAATAAATCATCCATCCTCACCATGAACCTGTTCATGAATGGAAAATGTTTGATGATGAATCTGACCAGATCGTGAGTCCAGTGTGAATGCTTTGTAAATGGACATGAACTTATACAATTACTGCACTCTCCACCGTTGTTCACCCAAAATTCATAACAGGTCTCCGGATTAACATAATACTTGAGGGTACCATGATTATTGGATACAGTCTCACCAGTCCAAGTGGGATCATCCTCATGAGAGATTGATTGTGAGGGACAGGTCTCTGCGCATTTCTTACATACTCTGCAGAATTTGTGTACTCCAAAGGAAACGGGTTTATCTGCAACCAGAGGCAGATCTGTGAATATCTTGCACAGTCGTACTCCACTGCCATATTTCTTGGTGATAAGTAATCCATGCCTTCCATACTCTCCCAGTCCAGCATCAATTGCCAGGGGAACTGATCTTCCCACACCATTACCCCCGGAGATGGCATCATATCCCAGTGCACGGATAAACTCAGCAACAACATTTTGTACATAGGCCATGCGTGAGTATGCATTTCCGGTTGCAAAACAGGCAGTCAAGGC
>DAOUUM010000511.1 GCA_030668165.1 Candidatus Heimdallarchaeota archaeon | reverse complement strand
TTCATTCTCTTCTAATAGTTCAATACATGTTTATTCATTCGAAGAGAACATTGATGATTTTATGGAATCACCAATTGTTAAATTATTAATATCCTCACTTCAAGGTATGACAATTATCACAGTGATAGCATCAATAATTGCGGTATCCTATTTCTCATTTATTTCATTATCAGAGAGAAAACGTGAGATCGGTGTATTTCGAGCTCTTGGTATGGTACGGAAACAAATATTCATTCTTCTTGTTGCTGAGGGAATCATCATCCTATCCATGGGTATAGTGGTAGGAGGTCTGGCTGGGTATTCACTAGTCTATATATTCTTCCAATTCCTATCTGAGATATTCAGTCAGGGTGGTGGCGGAGGCATACCCCCCCTCAATATCGTAATTCCTTGGGATATAGTTGGAATATTTACCCTGCTTATGTTTGTGCTAACACTGTTAGCAGCAGCAGCACCTGCTCAGTATACTGCAAAGCAGCAAACTGGTAGTATTTTGAGGGCTGAGTGATTATTATGGTAAATAATAAAATTGATCTTGTGGGAATTATCCAAATAATTAAATTGATAAGTGACCGTACAGGTCAGAATACAAATAGTAGTTTGGAGATTAGGTTATGAGTAATAAAAATGGATTTTTGAGACTTGAGCAGGTGACTAAGAACTATAAGGATCCTGCTAGTGATATTTATTTTCAAGCTCTGAGAGGGATTGATCTTAAAATCAAAAAGGGAACCCTTTCTAGCATTATAGGACCATCTGGCGCGGGTAAGAGTACACTACTCAATATCATGGGCGGTATGACCAAACCAAGTACCGGGACCATAATTGTTGATGAATTACCAGTTCATTCTCTGGATGAATCCGGGCTGAATTACTATCGTAGAAATGTTGCAGGCTTTCTCTGGCAACTTCCTGAACGAAATCTGCTTCCACATCTAACTGCCCGTGAGAATATTCTCTATTCAATGGAGGTGGCAGGTTCTGCGAGAGAGGAACGTGAAAAACGTGTTAAGGAATTAATGACCTCTGTTGGTCTGGCAGCTAGAATGGATCATAAACTGGGACAACTATCCGGTGGAGAGGCACAGAGATGTTCCTTGGCAGTTGCGCTTGCGAATAATCCCAAATTATTACTAGCTGATGAACCCACAGGAGAATTGGATAGTGAGACAACCATTGAGATTATCAGTTATCTCCAGGAACTAAATCGAGAACAGGGTACAACAATTATTGTGGTGACCCACGATCAGAGATTTGAGAGAATGACAGGTCAATCATACAACATCCTAGATGGAGTTATTGCCGGTTTAAGAAGATCTATTGATGGAGAGAAGGAGATCAAAGATTGGCGTAGCAGTCAAAGAGAAGAGATCAGTGTGGTCAATCAATTCGGTCAGGTAAAGATTCCAAATCGAATTCGCAAGAAGTATAAAATCTCTGAGTATGTGAGATTTATCGAGGATCTTGACAGTAAAAGGGTTTACATTGAACCCGTGGATCATGAATAGGAGGATTATTTATGGCGTATATTGAATTTAAACAAGTTAGGAAAACTTATGGAAAAGACACCACCCTGGTACATGCAATCAGAGGAATTGATCTAAAAATTGATCAAGGTGAATTCATAGCAATTCTTGGTAAATCTGGAAGTGGTAAATCCACATTTCTGTCATTATTGGGTGGATTGGAACAACCAACAGAGGGAGACATACTCTGGAATGAAGAGAATCTTGCCACTTTATCAGAGGATGAACTTGCTCTGATGAGACGTAAAGAGATAGGAATCATATTTCAGCATTTCCATCTGATGGATAGTATGACTGCACTCGATAACACAGAGTTACCATTGCTTATTGCAGGAATATCCCAGGTCGAGAGACGGGATTGGTGTATCAATCTGCTCAATATCCTAGGATTGGAAGAACGGATCACTCATTATCCAAACGAATTATCTGGTGGTGAGAGACAGAGGGTGGGAATAGCCAGAGCCCTGGCCAATCGAGCCTCCGTAATCATTGCAGATGAACCTACAGGGGATCTGGATTCTGAAAATGGTGCAAAAATTATTGATCTGCTTTTCTCTCTTAACAGGGGAACAACAGATCTTGGATGGAAACCCACTCTAATCCTGGTTACTCATGATGTGGGAATGCTTAGACATGGTATGAGAGTATTGACTCTTTCTGATGGTCAGGTAGTTTCAGATATGGAATTTGATGGTAACTATGACAAGTTCGATGCACTGGGAAACCCATCACTGGTACAGAAGAAATTCACCTCAGATGGTGATGATTAACTCAAGTAATAAACATTAATTGAAAAATAATCACATTTTATCACTTAAACATTCATTGTATTGTGTATCTTTTTAATTGATA
>DAOUUM010000221.1 GCA_030668165.1 Candidatus Heimdallarchaeota archaeon | reverse complement strand
GCTTCCTAGCTTCATTGAAGACTGGTTTGCCGTGCTTTCCGACAGATCATATTGACTCTGTGGCATTTCCATAAGGTCTTTCCACAGTAGTTCGTGCCGGTGCATCTCTCGACTGGACTTCCCTGAAGGGCATTCGGCCTGTTTCAGTCTTTTCCGTACTTCCAGGTTACTGGAAATGACAGGCTGATACTGTCCTAGTCCCACAGCAACTAATCGAAATTAGTTACTTGCAGGCTAATATACACTTGGATATATAAACTAGTGAAATAGTAAGTACGTATGGCACACCATGCAATTGTACTCAGTTTGTTTTAATTATTATTTCACCAATATCAGTTTCAATAAAAGTTAAATCTACTATTAATAATATAAAAATATCAGATGAAAATCTTTCTTTATCAATCATCAGTAATTTTCGGTGATCCTGAAAAAAATTATCACAAATTGGTTCAGGTATTAAAAAATCAAGATATGGATAAATTAAAAGATACCTTAGTGATAGTTCCTGAACTATTTCTGACAGGATATCATGGGTCCTCCATTAAAGAATATGCTATTGGAAATCCAAAAAGTCCAGTGATGAAATGGTTGGTTGATTTAACTGAACAATACTCCTGCCTATTTTATGGTACCGTATCTGAATATGATGCAGTCGAATCTAAATACTATAACACGGGTGTTTTGATCTCAAATGGTGAGCTATTAAGCAAATACCGGAAGTCCCATCTTTTTGGTCCCATGGGTGAGGATATCTTGTTTGACAGGGGAAGAGAGGTGGTTCATAAAGAGCTAGAAATAGGTAATGAAAATTATCATCTGGGCTTATCCACCTGCTATGATCTTAGATTTCCAGGATTGTATCAGGCACTGAGGATTAAGGGAGTTAATCTCATTTTAATTGTCGCAGAATGGCCAATTACAAGAGTTAATCACTGGACCACACTACTCCAATCCCGAGCAATTGAGACGCAGTCAATTATTATTGGTGTTAATAGAACTGGCAATGATCCTGATTACACATATGGTGGTCATTCTGCTATATATGATGCTTATGGTAATTGTATTGTCGAATTTGATGAGAATGAACATTATGCATTTGCTGCTGTTGACTTATCATCGGTGAATAAATTTAGAACTCAATTTGATGTTTTTGAAGATAGGTGGATTTAGAATCTACCTATAGCCTCACGAGCAATAACCAATCTGAGGATTTCAGAGGTTCCTTCATAAATTGCTCCTATTTTTGCATCACGATAATATCTCTCGATTGGAAAATCAGTCGAATATCCCATACCTCCATGAATCTGTAGACTCATATCTGCGGCACGTACTGCTGCCTCAGAACTGTAAAGTTTTGCCATAGCCGCCTCCTTGGTATACTTCATACCATTATCCTTCATCTCAGATGCTTTCCAGGTGAGTAATCTTGCTGCTTCGATCTCCATAGTGCTATCGGCAATCATCCACTGAAGTCCCTGAAATCTGGCAATTGGTCCACCAAATGCTTGTCGTGTCTTTGCATATTCGATAGCAGCATCAATCGCAGCTTGTCCAATACCGAGAGATTGAGATGCGATACCAATCCTACCACCATCAAGAGTATTCAAGGCAATCTTGAAACCCTCTCCTAGTTGACCGAGCAGTCTGTCCTCAGGTACCCTGCAATCGTCCATGGTCAGTGGGGTGGTGGATGAGGCTCGGATTCCCAGTTTACTTTCCTTTGGTCCGATCTCAAATCCAGGGTCATCTTTTTTGAGAATGAAAGTGGATATACCTCTATGTTTTGCCTCTGGGTCAGTTATTCCAAATACAACGTAATAATCAGCAGCACCACCATTGGTGATCCACATCTTATTCCCATTAAGGACCCATTCATCACCATCTTTAACCGCTTTTGTTGTCATAGCAGCGGGATCAGATCCTGCATCGGGTTCAGACAATGCAAAGGCACCTAATTTTTCTGAAATTGTCGGGATGAGAAATTGTTCTATCTGATCCTCTGTTGCCCACTTTTCAACTGGATATGCATAGAGCGAATTGTTCACAGACATTGTAACACCTGTTGAAGCACACGCACCACTTACCTCTTCCATTGCCAATGCATATGATACGGTATCAAGACCAGCACCTCCGTACTTTTCGTCTACCATCATCGACATGAAGCCCAGTTCTTGCAATTGCTTAACGGATTTCCAAGGGAACTCCTCCTTCTTATCATAATCTGAGGCAAGAGGGGCAATAACTTCTTGAGCCACATCTCTGGCCGTTTCTCGGATCATTTCTTGATCCTCTGAAAGTTTAAACATATAATTCAGAATTTTAAATGATTATCAAAAAGATTACTGATTGAAGGCTTTCTTATTGATAACGAATAATAAAATTCTATGAAAAGAACTAGATTTCCTTTAATATTTAATTGATGGTTCTCGGGTCTCTTAGTGTATGGAATTTACTCAATGAGACTGGTAATTAGAACAATTTGACCTCATCAACTGGAAATCCTACCCACAGTTCCTTATCGACCAAAAGTAGAGGATCTCTTAGATCCGGATTGAGTAATTCCCTGATGATAAACTCCTTACCTTCCACATTCACCGTGATCCGGATAAACTCTCCAAGTAATCTCACCCTTGTGATTTTACCATGAAATCCATTCCAATCATTGGGTATTTGATCTTTTTCAGAGAACAGGTCAATTGAATGTTGTCTCAGAACCATTCTTGAATATTTATCCTCTGGAAACAGATCTGCATTGTACTTAATATTGAGTGTGTTATCCAGTATAATCACATTATCTTTGATTTCTATGTCCCAAATATTAGATTCAGCTAAGAAAGATGCAACAAATTCAGTATTAGGAAAATTAAACACTTCTTCTGGTGTTCCAATCTGTTGGAGTCTACCTGCATTAAAAATTGCGATCTTATCTGCAACAAGCATAGCCTCCTCAGTCTCATGAGTGGAATGAAGGCATGAGATTCCTATTCCCTTGACAATATTTCTTACTTCTAACCTCATCTCAGCCCTGATCTTGGCATCTAATGCTCTGTATGGTTGATCCAACAGTAAAAGCTGTGAATCAGCTACTAGGGCTCGTGCAATGCCTACTCTTTGTTGCATACCCCCACTTAGTTCTCTTGAGATGGCGTCTTCTCGGCCATTTAAACGAACCATGTTGATAATTTCAGCTGCAATTTTTTTCTTCTTCTCGATATCAGATCTACGCATTCTTGGACCGTAAAGGAGATTATCCATGACACTTAGATGAGGGAACAGGTTAAATTGCTCAAACACCATACCAATATGTCTGTCTTCTGGAGGTAAATCACTAACATCTTTTTCATCGAGGAAAATCTTACCAGTTGTAACTGGCAATAATCCAGCAATTACCTTCAATAATTCTGAGGGCCCAGATCCTGTTGGTCCAAGTACTGCCACATACTCTCCATCCTCAACTAACATGGAGACATCGATCAGATTGGCCCCACTCTTATGTTCTGCACTCACGTTCTCCAGTAAAATCCTTGTCATAATATTCTCACCTATGTGACCTCCAAAGCATCTTCCAATCCTCTAGCAGGATAACGGAATAGAAGTATATTTTCAGGTAATATCTCAATTGTTATTGCATCACCCTTTGCTAGTACTGGTTCGTGGGGTAATTGCATTATTTCTATCGATCTACCAAATTCAAGATGAATTTTGGTTCTTCTCTTCTCACCAAGGTATCTATCTGAGAGGACATCACCCTTGATGATGTTCAGTACTTTTTCTTGGTTATTAGTTAACACCTTAGCAAATCCTTTTCTGAATCCCATTATCACCCTATCTCCTATGAGAAATGATTCAAAGGATCGGGTAACCTTAAAATTCCAACCATCTACTGTTTCAACTAATATATATTCATGATTTTTCTCACTGACTATTCCCTCCAGAAAATTTGCTTCACCAACGAAATGGGCAGAGAATATTTGAGATGGATTAAATAACAACTCGGTGGGACTGGCTAGTTGAATCATTGATCCCTTTTTCATTATGGCAACTCTATCGGATATTGCCATCGCCTCTGATTGGTCATGAGTTACATGAATAGCTGTTAATTTTAATTCCTTCACAATTCTACGCATCTCATCTTGAAATTCCTCTCTTACCTTGAAATCAAGTGCTCCGTATGGTTCATCAAGTAGCAATACTTTTGCTCCCCTTGCCAGTACTCTGGCCACACCAGTTCTTTGTAGATCAGCAGCACCAACATCTCTTGGAAATAGATGAGCCTTATTCTCAAGTCCAACAAGTTTGAGATACTCCTCCACGGTCTCCTCAACATCTATGGTTGAGAACCCTCTTACCTCAAGAGGGTAAGCCACGTTTTCATACAAATTCATGTGAGGAAATATGGCAAACTGTTGAAAAACATAACCTATATCTCTAAGGTCTGGTGGTAGATCTTGAATGGGTTTACCGTCCCATAATATCTTTCCTTTTGTCGGTAATATTAAACCAGATAACAATCTCAACGTCGTTGTCTTCCCACATCCGGATGGGCCTAGAAATGAAAGATATTCCCCATCCTCTATGGTGAAATTCAAATCCTTCACAGCTACTATTCTTCCAAATTGCTTGGATACATTAAGAAAATCTATTTTTGGCATATTAATCCTCCATGTTCAATTTTCTGGCTAGTAGCAATAATAAGAATGAGATTCCAATCAACATGGAAGCTGCAAATGCTGCCGCTGGCAATGCCTCCTGCTCAACCAAATCGATAATTAGTACTGGAATAGATCGAGAGGCTCCCATCACTATAATAGTGGCACCTGTCTCCGACATGGATCGGGTAAATGTTAATATTGCACTGGAGAACAGACCCTTCTTTAGTAGTGGAATTATCACTTTTCTAACAGTTGTAATATCACTACCTCCAAGTGTTCTACCCGCTTCAAAATAGGTCGGATCCATATTCTCAATATAGCTGATCAATCCTCTGACGGCAAATGGATAGGTGAAGGTGAGATGGGCCAGCACAATCATTGCTATGCCTGGTGTGGTTATTCCCAGGCCTAACCCTCCCCAGAGCAGGTACACCGAGAATCCCAACGCCGAACTGGGTATTACGAGTGGAATATCCACAAGCGCATCTAGAAATACTCGCCATCGCCCCCAGTACTTTCTTTTAACCAGTAAAAATGCCATGGGGGGCCCTATTATCAAATTTATTACTGTGACTAGTAGTGCAACCTCAAGGCTGACAATGAGTGCAAGACTAAGCTGTGACCATTTTCTATCCGGTGCCTTAAACACTTGATAAATCGCCCCATCCTCATAATTTCCTGTTATAGGGTTTCCATTTAGATTGAATATCAGATAAATTACTACGAATAAACTGGGGATTAGTACAATGAAGAAGAAGAAGGACCATGAAAAAATATTCCTTGATTTCACCACAGATTTACTTGATAATTTTCTTTCAAAAGTTGGGTAAATAACAGGTTGGGGAAGACCTACTCTTCTAGCATACTGTCTCACACCAACTAGTAAGGTAATGGACACTGAAATTAATATCAATGATAG
>DAOUUM010000088.1 GCA_030668165.1 Candidatus Heimdallarchaeota archaeon | reverse complement strand
GTGCATCGGCTATCTTGAAACTAACTGCCTGGAATGTTTTGATTGGCTTGCCAAATGCTTTTCTCCTAGTTGAATAACGAGCTGCCACCTCAATACTGGCACGGGCCATACCGAGTATACCTGCCGCACTGGTCATTCTTTCAGGATACATCATCTGATAGAATATCTCTCCACCTGCTCCTTCCTCTTTGATAATATTTTCCTCTGGTACTTTTACATCTTTGAATACCAATCTTCCAGCACCTCCACCCCTGGTGCCCATGAGTCCATATATATAATCGGTACTAACTCCCATATCTCTTTCCACCATGAAAAGCGAGATTTGTTTGTGATGTGGTATCTTTGGATCAGTACTGGTACGGGCATATACAAGGAAAAGATCAGCTCCCTCTGCACCAACCACAAATCGTTTCTGTCCATTGAGCACATAGTTATTCCCCTCTTTTATTGCCATGGTGGTGGATCCAAAGAAATCACTACCACTCTGTGGTTCAGTTAGTGCCTCGGCTACAAATTTTTCTCCTTTTAATATTGGTTTTAGATACTTCTCTTTTTGTTCCTCAGTACCGTATTTATTAATTGCCTCTCCAACAATACTGGGAAGGGAATACAGACAGCCAAGTGCCAAGGAGAGTACACCAATCTCCTCCAGTACAGCCATCTCAGCTTTCCAATCCAGACCCAGACCCCCATATTTCTTGGGAAATCTTACTCCCAGTAATTTATTTTTGGCCAAATCCTGAATAAATTCTGTTGGATATTGGATCTTATCTGCATCCATATCCAGTAGAAGCTGTCTTGGTATATTTTTTGCGAATTTTCTTGCTTTATATTTCAATTCCTTCGCTTTTTCATCCAGTAAAAAATCATACATGTTTGCATTTACTGTTCTAAATTTTTATTTCTTCTTTATTCACAATAAGAAAAAATCACTATTATCAACTTTATTGAGCTGCAAAATTTGTTATTCGTTATTTATTATACAAAAAATTCGAATCGATCATAATGGTTTCTGCACAAAATAATGGATTTCCTCATAGGTGGAGTTATCAGATCTTATAGTATTGACGAACTGTTTTTTTATCAATTTGGAATTTATCAAGCATCTTATCTGCCTCCTCATGGCTAAGAAATGTATGGAGAACTTCCTGACTCCCCATTTCCAGATATAATTCGCCTTCCTCTCCTCTCAGGGATTTATGCTTGTATTCCTGGTACCAGTTGATTGACAGTTATTGTTCTGTCTGTAATTTCTCCCATTTATGCTAATAAAACCCTCATATTAGGATTCAAAATTTTAACAATAAGGATGAGAGTATTTATAGTACAGTGTAAATCAATCAATGAATGAATGGGAAAATAAACACTATCCATTTCAAGGGTTTGACTCTGTTTTTACTTGCAATGATGATATTATCATCAACTAGTGTTCAGGCAGAGACCTCAGAATTAAGAATGCCTCAGCTGATCAGAGATGAGGTAAATATCTCCTCAGGCATTAGCAATGATATCTTCTTCAGACCAAGTGCTGAGGATGCATACCTGAATGAACGCTTTCTCACCGGGGGCAGTTCTTCAAATTATTACATCCATGGTGATGATGGAACCGGAGGACCCACCACTTATGCTGAGAACTCACATTTCTCACAGTCAGCTAGTGATAATATCATCCAGTTCTCAAACACCACTGGTCGAGATTTGACACTGTATTATGAGCGAGAGTACTACAATTTGCTCAATTACACCAGTAACGAGCTCGATGGGAATAGCAATGGTGAAGAAAATATTCTACTACTAGAGGATAAACCACACGGATTTTTATTCAATGGTACCGAGGGGACACCATTACTCATGTATCTGGAATTTGCCCAGACTGAGGGTGCTCGTACACTTTCCCTTCAGATTGATATAATTAGCCCCTCTGGTATGGGTACCACCCAGTACAAGGGTATACCAATTCATGTGGGTATGTACGTTCCATTATATACTTCTGAAAACGGAACCTATACCGTATTCCTGACCAGCTACACTGGCGATTCCATGCTAAGCCAGGTGGCCATAGTGAATGAAATTGAAGTAGAGAGCATAAAAACTGGATTCTCAGAACAGATTGATGGAGAGGAGGCAATCTCTAAATTCTTTGAACTAGATCTTAACACCTCGGATCCCTTGGTGTATGAACTGGGTGTAAATAGATTTGTCTCACGGTATCTCGATTCTTTTAATTATCTTGGTACACTTGAGGTGAGAGTTTTCACTCTTGATCAGAATATATTTGGTCAAACCCTGCCCAGGCAGATTGTGACAGATCAAAAGGTATTGATCAATATCAATATCATACCACCAGATGATGAAGATGTCAATGTTAAGGCCGTCAAAGAGGATCTGGGGCTTGAAAAAGGATTTGATGTTGACTACACGGTCTATGCCACTACGTATCCAATGGATGATCTTCCTATAAATGAGGATTTCAAACCTCTACAACAAACTTATGCCGGATCGAGAACATTTTACAGATATAGCTCAGATCAGGATTTGATTTTCAGTTTTAATTCTACAACAACAGTTGATGCAAAATTCACCTCCATGATAACTGGAGAGATAATATACATGTACGATTTCATGCATGATATACTGAATAATCGAGATCATGTCCTCTTGATGATTCCAGCTGGAGATTATATAGTATCCATGCAGCAGTATCATCTTCATAGATTCCAGACTTATGGCTACACTACACTCGATCAAAATGGGGCAGTATCCGTGAGTTCAGTACTATCAACACCTCAATTCATCTATCTTCCAGCATCTGGTTTTGTAAAGGATTATTACAACATAACTTACACCTCAAAACAGAATGCATCTGTATCTTATGATTTCAACCTGTATGATTTCGATGGGAACAATATATTTAACCATGACAAGGCTTTTGTTCATTTGGCCAATTTGGTGGATCCTCAATTCTTAGTTGATAATAATACTCTGGTGGCATATGCGGCTACTTCTCCAGATGTACCATATAATATCAATGGAATGTTCATGAGACTTGAGATCACAAGCAATGAATTCTACAATTCATCATTAATCTTCCCAGCTGGTGATATTTTGGCATCAGATGATCCAACTGTCACATCACAGCTCAGAATTGTGAGATCAGACAATATTGCACAGGCAAGAATTGAAAATCCCACCTCTGCATATTATACCGGATCATTACTTGATGGATATACTCAGGATCTGTTTGCCTACAATAATAGTATCAGTGCATATTACAATTTTGAGGCAGAGGAATCAGGATACATTGTGATTATCGAGACAACAAATAGGACCATTTCTAATATCCAGGCATATATGGACTCAACATTTGTTTATGGTGGACTCGAGTCATTCAGAACAGAGATAATTGATAATATCACCCACTATTACTACATCTATGAATTTGCTGTGACAGAAGACAAGATTTTGGGATTTGAACTTGATTTCAATGGTCCCATTGGTGTTTTGAATGGTACTCTAGCAATTCAAGTTGATAAACTCGAAATAGAGCAACTTCCTGAACTGAGATTAGATTTCATTGAAACAGAGGAAGAAAGAAGATTTGATCCAGAAGGATCAGCTCTTGGTGCCTTTGGAATCACCACAACTGCAGTCCTGATTATTGGTGCATCTGCAGGTGCATACATTATTATTAGAAGAAGAAGAACTGTAGTTTAATAACAATAATATACAAAAATTACCTCAACATAATATCTTATATTTGCCCATACATTTGATATTTTGGAATATTTTCAATGACCACCCAAATGATACCCAAATTAATGTCTCTTCTCATAATTATTATTTTTGTCTCTATTCCGATATCTTCCAGTGCCTACTGGCCGACAGATAATTGGTTGGAATCTGATCCTGAAATAGAAAACATGGATCCTGAGATGATCCAAGAGGCTAGTGATTATCTGTCAGAGAATGCACCGAGTTTGAACGCTCTAATTATTAGAAATGGCTATATAGTCATGGAGAGTTCTCCATTAGGTCCTGATAGTTTAACAAATATACTCTCAGCCACCAAAAGTTTTACTGCTACTCTCATAGGAATTGCCATACATGAAGGATTTATCGAGGGTCTAGATCAGAAGATGCTTGATTTCTTTCCTGATCGAACAATTCTTAATATTGACACAAACAAAGAATCAATAACTTTGGAACATTTATTGACCATGACCGCTGGATTTGATTATAATGAACATAATTGCTCGTATTTGGATCCTGAAAACTCATACTATAAAATGAGTCATAGTGCTGATATGATCCAGTATATGCTAGATCTGCCAATTGTATTTGAACCCGGAACAAATTGGGAATATAGTACTGGGACCTCCAATCTTTTGGGGTCAATTATCGAGGAAACAAGCGGAATGGATCTAGAGGATTTTGCAGATCAGTACCTATTTGATGTCATTGGTATCGAAAGTAGTTATTGGTCCCGAGCTTTTAATGGGGTACATACTGGAACAGGTCTTTCCCTTAGCACAAGATCACTTGCAAGTCTAGCCTATCTCTACTTGAATAAGGGATCGTGGGATGGGGAGGAACTCCTATCAGAGGAATGGGTGGATGCGGTACTTAGCTCTAAGATAAACAATCAGGGTCACTCAGAGATATTCGATACTGATTATGGATACAGCTACCAGTGGTGGAATATGGCAGAAGAGGGAATTTATTTTGCATGGGGCTCAGATGGAGTTTCTTTGAACACTCGAATCTATATTATTCCATCTTTGGAACTCATCGCTGTTTTCAGTGGATACACCACAATTGAACCATCAGAGTATGTTTTATTTAACTACATCCTGCCCTCAATAACTGATCAAACTGAAGAACAGGGAACAAATAATACTTTATACATATTACTAGCCATCCCAGTTGTGTTATTATTGATTTACACAGCAAGAAAGAGAAATAAAAATATCCAATGATCGAAGTCATACTATGAAATGGGAAACTGAAAGGTGACTTTTTATAATCCTCCTCCAAACTCAATTTGAAACATGGATACTCTTCAAAGTGGTCTAACCTTCAGCAAGATGAAGAAATATGATGTACTGGATCCAGATGGAAAAAAAATAGGTCACATAGGAGATGTGCTGATCCGCTTGGATGACCTTTCAGTGCATTCATTCATTATATACGGCACACTTCTTGAGGAGACCATGGAAGAATTAAATCTGATAGATGACATTGATGAGATAGTTCCAATCAATCAAATTGATCTTAGCAAGAAAGATAATCATAGGATCCATACAAAACTTACTGCTGAGGAATTGGAGAATACAAATCGTAAATGGGATCCACCTGATGGACTTATCTTATTCTCCAAGATAAAACATATGCCTGTAAAATACAAAACTGGAGTCACTGTGGGAATTGTGTCCGATCTGATTTTTCTGTCAAGTGGTGAATTCTCACTGATAATTAGCCCCCCACTCTCAATGAATCACATGTTATCCGTGATGAATATCTATATGAGCAACAAAATTTTCATGCCAACCAAATATATTACTGAAATTTCACAGAAGAAAATTGTAGTGAGAAAATCATCCTCAAAACGTTCTCGAGTAAGAGAGGTATCCTTGCTGTCATTAATTGAGAAGGGAATTGAGAATTTTGAAGACATAAAATTTCCCGGAGACAAGATCCACAGAAGATATCACTATGTGGTGATGGAGACTGCCATTGAGAATATACTGCGGATACTTGCAAGCAAAGTTGCTAAACTGAGCAATGCCAATGCCCTGCTTAAATTCAAGGAATTTGATAGCACAGATGATAATCAGATTGATGAATTTGTTGATTTGTACAATGCAATTGCATTATCTAGTGTGGATCCTTACGAGGAGATGAGTAGAGAAAAACTACTCAAATATTTTTCTACCGGAAGTTATCTTGCATATGCATACAACAAACCTGTGGGATATTGTATAGTTAGTTACACTAACAGAGATCAGGACAAAATTGGTACAATTTGCGGTATTGGGATTCATCACAAATTCAGAGGTAAACGTTTCTCAAGTGCTCTGCTGAATTATGTTGTCACTCAATTCAAACAACAGGGAATTAATTTTATTCAAAGTGATGTACTTGTGAATAATGAGGCATCACTGGCTCTTTTCTCAAATTATGGTTTTGACGAGATTGATGATTTTTACATCAAATAGAAAACTGGTAATAACATAATATTTTTTTGATTCATCAAAATATAAAATGATGCAATAGATCGATCTCGAGGCAATATATTCAAACATGTACACACACAAATTAGTTAAACAACATGCGATGGAGTCTCAATGGATCAATCTTTCTTCAATAGTAACTCATTTGTAATCACTATGGTCTGTGTCTCATTGTTCATTGTGATATTGTACAGGGGTGTATTTTTACATTTTATCCAAAATATTATCGCCATCCTGGTTTATCCCCTGGGCACCAGAGCATGGTATTCATTCAAAATACTTTGGTTCATCAGACCTCCTTTGGTTGAGGTAGAAAGTATGGAACAATTAAGATTAAAGTCCCCATTGCCCCTGAGATTTACCACCTATGATACGGTAGTCTCATCAATGGAGACTGGTGATATTATTCTGTTCATTGGAAAGAATTATAATCGGGACTATGTCTCTGCTAAGTGGTCATATGGGTCTCCAGTCACTCATATGGGCTTGGTTGCCAGAGATGGGAATGATCAGTTGTGTATATTTGAGGCAACAGCAATAAATGGAGTTATTCTTAGACCTCTACAAGATAGACTTGAGACCTACGATAGTGATATGATTGCATATAGAAAATTAAGGGTTGAGCGAACAGAGAAAATGAAAGATAATTTATTTGCATTTATATCTGAGACTGAGGGAAGAACTCATGATCTCCATACTTTGAAGGGATTAATTGAGATGATTAATTCTGCAGTTGATATCGTTATTCCATTCACACACCTAGAATTATTCAAAAACAAACAAAGTACCTTGGAAAGGATATTTTGTAGTGAACTAATAGCTGAGGCCTATATGAGAATGGGTTTGTTACCTGATGGTAATATGAAACAGTACCCCTGTTCCAATGAGTACACCCCTCCTGACTTCTCCAATTTCACGTCTATAAAGAACAAAGAAAATGAACATATTAAGAATTTGAGACTTGGGGCGATTCTTGAGGATGAGATTTTCATACTCAAGGAGGGATCGGATAAACTTGCAATTTAACCCATTTGATAATTATGAACTATGTTCATTAACTCGGGATAAAGACTGATTTAAACCATATTTCTATAAAATAAATATATTATCGGAATAAATGATTAAATGTCTCACACCTGCAAATTTAATATGGAAAATCCGGCTAAAGAAATAATAATTGTACCACACACACATTGGGATCGAGAGTGGTATAAACCATTTCAAACCTTCAGGTTCAATTTAGTTCAATTAATAGATAATATTATTGATATAATGTCAGAGCAGGATTATTATTTTATGTTGGATGGTCAAACAATAGTTCTTGAGGATTATTTTGAGATCAGACCTGAGAATAAATCAAAGGTTCTAGAATTAATTAGGAGTGGGAAATTAGCCATTGGACCGTGGTACCTTTTGCCAGATGAGTGGTTAGTGGGTGAAGAAAGCCTTATACGCAATCTAGAGATAAGTAATAATCTGGCAAGGGAATTAGATTTCCCATTAATGCAGGTGGCCTACTTACCAGATCAGTTTGGACATTCACAAGTGATCCCTCAAATAATAGCAGATTTGACAGAAATTAATTCTGTAGTGCTTTGGAGAGGTGTGGGGAATGAAATCACAAGTGTACCCTTCACCTGGAAAAGGCATGAAAGTTCTTCATCCTCATTACTGGGTGTTTACATGCCCTTTGGCTATGGCAATGCAGCCACACTCTCTGAATCCAAAAAAGAATTAGAAGAGGAAATTGGAAATATTGTCGCTGAGCTGGATCCATTTTCTCCAATACCAGTGTATTTACTCATGAATGGTACGGACCATCAATTTCCCAATCCGGTGATAAGCAAGTTAATATCAAAGATAGATTTTTCACCAAACAATGTTTCAGTTGGATTACTCCAGCATTACATTGATAAATTGCAAGATGGAATAAACAAAGCTGAATTCATTCCCAATAATTATGTGGGAGAGTTTAGGTCATCCGCAAGAGCACCACTCCTCCAAAATACTTACTCTGCAAGAATGTGGATAAAATTATGGAATCAGAAATCAGAGGATCTTCTTGTTAATTACGCCGAGCCGATAAGTACATACGTCTCTTTTTATGGATTAAATGAATATCCCAGATCATTTCTTGAATTGTCGTGGAAATGGCTTCTCAAAAACCATCCTCATGATTCAATATGTGGATGCTCGGTGGATCAAACGCATGAGGAGATGAAATCCAGATTCTCATGGTCTGAAACCATATCCGCTAGTTTAATTGAAGATGGTATTGAGAAACTGAAAAATATCGGTGACAATACAGATAAAACTCTATTGTACATATTCAATCACGCAAATAGTAAAAATATATCTCAAATAATTGAATTCAAATTACCATCAAAAATGCCTGTGGTTGGAATTCGTGATGATAACGGAGGTGAATTCATTGTTCAAGCAACTAAATCCTCAGAAGAGATACTTTTGGATGAAAATCTAAGTCCTAAAATAATGAGATCGGGTATGAAGATAATGCCTGGGAGAAAATTAATGGATTTCTACATAAATGAAGCTCACCACTTTGATGGAGCAGATCCCAGTATTTGTGAGATAAGGCTATCCATAGCTAGTAAACCAATCGGAGAGTTTGATGTTAAAGAAATGAAAAAGCTGATGTACAAACTTCTAGATAGTAAAAAATACCGACGATTTCATGTAATAGCCTCAAAAGGCTCAGAGCAATCATACGCAGCCCTTGTACCACTTCAATCCTTGGCATTTACTAGATTTGAAATAGTTTC
>DAOUUM010000206.1 GCA_030668165.1 Candidatus Heimdallarchaeota archaeon | reverse complement strand
TCTAAGAAAATCAGTATCTTCAGAGACTTCCTGAGATTCCATAATAGTTTCTGTTAGTCCATCAGTGACCATTTGAATTACCTCCATTAGTTACTGCATCAATGAATACGTCTTCAAGTGATTGTTTGTATGGTGTCATCATCCTTATATTCACCTTGTTCTCCTTGGCTAGTTTGAAAATCTGAAAATTATCCAATTCTTGATCCGATCGCATAATACAATTTATCTGATTATCAGAGACAGTAGTTATATCAAATCCAATATCTTTCATCTTATTGGCAAAAGATTGATGATTACCTGAAATTCGCACTTGTAAAGTAACTACCTCATCACTCTGGGTAAGAATAGTTTTCAAATCTCCTTGAATAACTCTTGAACCATTTGACATGACAACAACATAATCAGCTGTCTTCTCAATATCTGGCAGTAAATGAGTGGAAACCACGATATTCTTTCCATGAGCATTACCCAGATCTGCGATGAGATCCAGTATTTGCTTATGGCTTTTGGGATCACATCCAGCTGTGGGTTCGTCGAGAATAAGCAGTAGAGGATCATGTACCAGAGCAGTGGCCAATTTGACCTTCTGCATCATTCCCTGGGAGAAGGTGTTCATATCCCTGTATCTGGCTTCTTCAAGACCCACATAGTGAAGCGTATCAAAACTACGTTGTCTTGCTGCGCTTCGGGGTAATCCCGCAAGTGATGCCATATGAGTGACGTACCTCATGGCACTGGTTTTCCTGATTTTTGTATCCACCTCGGGTTGATATCCCAGGCGATCCTTCACGATGAGTAGGTCTCTTGGTAATTCATAATCCATGAAGTGAATCTTTCCATCATCAAAAGGATGAATTCCAAGTAAGGCCCTGATAAAGGTGGTCTTACCGGCCCCATTTGGTCCAAGTAATCCTGTAACCCCTCTGGGGATCTCTGCTTCAAATTTATCGAGTGCTAGAAATGAGCCGAAGGATTTATCAATATTTTCCGCAATTAAAATTGGTTCCTGTTTCAAATTAAACCACTATTAAGAGGGTATTGGGTAGAACAAATATAAGTGTTAATAATGTTACCCTATTTGGAGTAACAATAATAATATGTAAATTATACTTTTCCCCATAGCTAATTTCATTCACTTAGAAATCAATAATTTATCAATTTCAGATTTCAATTCTTCTGGTAATACATAGATCTCAAATCTTTTGATGACATTACCTTCTCAATCAATTTGGAATTTAGTGAAATTCCATCTGATATTTTTTCCTTCAAGATTATATGAAACCCAGCAAGAAAATTGTAAATTCTAATTGCAGTCTCATTTTCTGCATCCTAACTCGCATGTTTTGCAGGGGAAAAAAATAGAATCTTGCTTATTACCTTTGAGCCGAATATCGACCGAAGCTATGGAAACAGTATAAACTTACATCGGAACATAAAATTCCTTGTATTGGGAAAGATGTAAGGAAATACTGGATGGGAGTAGCGAGAGGACGCATATGACGCTTTAGATTTACACGACAGATGCTAAATCACGACGAAACATCGCAACATAATTTCCAAGATTCTATATTACAACCAGCTAAAAATTATTTATAATTTTCCCTATTAAGATACAATATTGAGTGTTATGACAAGACGATTTGTTAACTTCATAATCCAAAATAAATAAAAAATAGAATCTTGCTTATTACCTTTGAGCCGAATATCGACCGAAGCTATGGAAACAGTATCTCATTACATCGGAACATAAAATTCCTTGTATAGGTATAGATGTAAAAAAATACTGGATGAGAGTAGCGAGAGGACGCATATGACGCTTTAGATTTACACGACAGATGCTAAATCACGACGAAACATCGCAACATAATTTCCAAGATTCTATATTACAACTAGATAAAAATTATTTATAATTTTCCCTCAAATTATGCATTATTGAATAATGTTGGAATTTCAATATTCCACAGTATTTTTAAAATAGGATCACGCCCATTTATGAACAATGTTTATATATTTACAATTATAATTTTATTTGATGGGAAGAAGTCCAATATTTGCAAAATATTTCTTCCTAAAATCTAACAGAGATCATATTTTTTTCATTTCAACCTCAAGAATCCCATTTTCACTTAATATCCGAATTTTGAAATTTCATCAGGGTAAATTCATCGATAGTTTCAACACTAGATTCAGAGCATCCATAAATCCTATTAAGAAGGATAAAATCTCACCTGTAAGCATTTTTCTGCAAAAGGAGGGTAGATTGGCAAAGAGAGATATTAACAGGAAACTCAGTTATGAAGAACATTGGAAAGAGGATATAGTACATAAACTGGTCTATGCACAGGATCGACACCAAAAAACAGTTAATAATATACTTGATTTTATCGAATTTGACAACAAAAAGTACACTCTTGTACCTTATAATAAAATAGCTGATTTCATTGGAGATCGGGATCTGTTATCATATTTTAACTCAAGGTATAATGAGAACAGTCAGGAAATCAAATCGATAAAAGATAAGTGTTCAATCTTCAGTATTGGATTTAATTTTATCCCGGATGATCTTAGATCCAGGAATTATCTTGAAATCAATCTTCAGGATAAGACCATAGATAAGATAACTGTCAGGGGAAATAAATTAAAAGAAGTTAATATCAGTACTGATCAACTAGATAATATATTTGTCAAAAATCAACATCAATCGGCATTAATCGTACTGTGTGATTCAATCAGTATCAGGGAGTTAATTCTGGCTCTGGAATTCAAATATCCAATTATCATAATGAATGAACAGCAATTTGAAAATTACAGCGATAGTATCAATCAATTAATCACAAAGGTCAAACAGAGGAATATGATCAGTTACAGGAAATTATTGGGAGATTTATTAGTTCAACCCCAGCTGTGGCAGAGAAAAAAGATTATGAAGGAAATTTTTCATAATCGACAATATTTGGGTCAGTTTAATAGTGATATATTAGAGCAAAAATATGTATTGCCAGAAGGGGTCATATACTACCTGTACCTCTCCTCAATCCATCACAATGAAGATGCATCAGATTTCATCAGTAAGATAAGCTCAGGAGAGATTAAATTCTCAGCAAAGGGAGAGATTATTAATAAATATGCATCCGCACTGGGTCAATACTTCACTGAATCCAATCTAAGAAAGAGTCCATCCTCAAATTATGATAAAAAAATAATCATGGAAAAGATAATCAAAAGTGATATTGAAACAGTTGAATGGTGGAGAAATCTGTCAACTCTGAATTTTTTTAATTTGGATATCAGTGAAATTCTAGATCTTTTACGGATATCAAAGTGGAGTGAAGCAGATTATATAGTTGGGAGGATGAAGGAAGCTGAGATTTCGCAAAATGAGTTGGCATTCAGCCTATCATCTTTTCTTCTGTTCACAAATAAAATAAATACATCAAGATTGGACTACTGGTTTGATAGGATAGTACGATATCTGGTGAGATTGTATGGTCAAACAGGTAATGAACAGAAAGTATGGCGGATTGTTAGATTCTACTTGCAGTTTAATTCCCTGGTTAAAGACACTGATAATAGGTTCATAGATGGAATTATTGCAAATATGAATAAATATCTGAATCATTTCACCAGAGATAGTATTGCGGTAATCATCGATTTATATATTAATTCACCCATATTTCGGGAAAAGTATCGTAGGTTAACTGAGATATCTGGAAATGAGTTGAAATATGATGATATCTATCAGAAATGTAAGGAAGAAATTGCAAGCCTAAATATTGATAGTGAGATTATACTTGATGTATTTGCAAAGAAAGATGGTAATAGGTATTGGAATCATAATTTAGAAGTAAATCAGCGATTATTCATGGAGTTTGTATACAGTCATAATTCATATGAAATTGATTTCATCGATCACAAGAATCTGATGGTAAAAATTGATGATTTAAAAGCGGCTTACCCCACCAGAGACAAACATGATCTAGAGAATATTATAGAACAATTATTGGCTTATATTTTTAACATATCAGGGATCATCAATAATTCATTGGATAAATTTAAACGTGCTACAACTAAAAATACCATCCAGTCCATAAAAAAATCCTTAATAATTGCAAATAAGTTCAAAATTAAATTAACTCCATCTGTCCTATTGAAATTATTTGAATTTCAGATGGATTGTTTTTACAAACCAGTAGATTTCCGTGGTGATGATGAATATGAGGATTACGGGGGCGATATGAGCTTAGATTCATTTGATATCAATTTACCTAATCATATAGATCAGAGTCTAGATGATTTAAGTGAGGGTGATATTAAATTGATTAACAGGTCCATTGTAAGTTTATTGTCCAGAAATGACTATTTTAGGGATATTCCCCATTTGCTTAGACCTGAAAAATATGTTGCACACAGAGGGGTTAGGAATCGAAGCCAAAGTTCAATAAACCATTTTATATTAGATTTTTCATATTTTGCTAATAATTCTAGAGATACAAATATATCTCAAATTTTATCAATGGAAAACTTATCCGGGATAGAATTAGAGGCTCTTAGAGAACAAAGTAGGCTATCAAAATTGATTGAAATTCCAAATCTCACAACTAGGGATTTTATGAGTATTAATATGATAAATCTGTTTTCATACGTAATTAAGTATTTGAAAAACGATACTCTCACCCAGATTGCATCCTTGCGGAATTCATCTTGGAAGGGGTTCCATTTTTTATTTAACCAAAATTTAATCACGCTGAATGATTATTGCAGAATTCAGGGACAAATTAGAACTGCCCCACTTATCCGCTTATTAACTAGATACCAAAATTTCAATTATCAATTATCATTTGTTTCTTTGGGAACCAATCACCCCCTCTATGAATATGCAAAAAGTATAATATTAATATCCACAGAAGCATTTAATTCTGAGGTGATCATCCAATCATGGATTAATGGATTATATAATAATCCAACTTCGCTTAATTTTGTTATTGATAACTTCCCATTCACAAAATTTCAAAATTTAAATATATTATTATCACAATTGTTTGCAGAAGTCTCTGAATTACTGACCGAAGATATTTCTGATGAACAGGATAGGGTAATGAATGATTTTCTTGGTTTTATTATTTTTCAGGTCATTGAAACTGATATTAATTTGTTCTCGGAAAAGAATGTCTCAAAAGAATTAAATTATTTTGTTAATAAAAATGGATTAACTGGAGTATTGGCTAGATTTATCTATAAGACCCATAAGAATGAAAAAACCTTGTTCATTGATCTTGGAAACGTGTACAACCAGGAAAATAAGATATTTGAGGGTTGGAAACAGCCTTTTGTGATAGATTATCTCAATTCAATGCGTAAAAATATTGATCTTGCAGGTCGTATCAATAAAGAAGATGTATTGAAATTAATTGAATTCTTAGATAATATATTACAATTGTCTGAGATAAATGATCATATCAAGATGGAAATCATACGCAACCTTGGTAATATTGGTGCATCTAAAAAATATTCTCGGAAAAACATAATTGGAATACTTGAGGAGATAGTTGATACAAATGAACTCTTCAGAGATATTGCGATATTAGAACTGCTAAAAATAGGTGAGGCAAGTATATGATTAATTTTCGAATTTTTGTTGAGGGTGTTAGTTAGATGGTGAGAAAAAGAATTGAGTCTCTATCTCGAGTTCTATCAACCTTAAACAAATCTGAAAAGAAAAAGGCTGAAAAACCCAGATCAATCAAGAAGCCGAAAAAAGTTAAAAAAATCCAAAAACGCAGTTCAGCAGTTAAGACAAGCTCTACTAAAACGAAGAAAGGTAGATCGAAGAAGAAAAAAGGTAAGCAAAGAGAGAATTGGGACAAATACAGATCGACCAGAGTTACTC
>DAOUUM010000374.1 GCA_030668165.1 Candidatus Heimdallarchaeota archaeon | reverse complement strand
TACCATCATAATAATCCGCTACAAATGCATATGAGCCGCTGATAGTCACATCATAAGGATGCCCACCATCATCAAATTGGCCAACCTGGATCGGATTTGTCGGAACTGAAATATCTATTATTTCCAAACCATCATCAAAATCGGCTAAATAGGCATATGAACCTTCTACATAAACTCCATATGCATTTCCACCATCATTAAATTGCCCCAGTGCAGTGGGATTAGTCGGATCCGATATATCTATAATTTGCAATCCGTCAAAACTATTTGCCAGATAGGCATAAGTCCCACTAATTGATACACCCCACGCTTGTCCACCATCAATTTGACCCACTTCAACTGGATTTGCTGGATCCGAGACATCAATTATCTCAAGACCATCGTTATCATCGGCTATGTATGCGTAGTTACCAGAAACAACTACGCTGTATGCATATGCACCATCATCAGCTTGACCAACCTTGATTGGATTTGTTGAATCTGATATGTCAAATATCTCAAGGCCATCATTATAATCAGCGACATAGGCAAAGATACCACTCACAACGACACTGTATGAACCTCCACCATCATAAAACTGACCCACTTTTACTGGATTTGTGCGATCAGAAATATCTACTACCTTTAAACCATTAATTCTATCTGCGATATAAGCAAAAGATCCACTGACAAATACATTGTCCCCATAGGCCTCAGCGAATTGGCCCACTTCCACCGGGGAGGTCGGGTCGGAGATATCTATTATTTCCAAGCCATCAGAATTATCAGCTAGATAGACGTATGACCCGCTTACATATACTCCGTAAGCATTTCCACCATCAAATAACTGGCTCACCATTATTGGATTAGCTGGATTTGAAATATCGATAATTTCTAAACCGTTTTCATCATCAGCCAAAAAGGCATAATCTCCACTTACAAATACATCGAACACTCTATCAACATTGTCAAATTGACCTGCCAGAACTGGATTAGTAGGATCAGAGATATCGATTATTTGAAGACCTGAGCTATACCTGGCCAAATAGGCATAATCTCCACTGATAAAAATATCCGAAATTAATCCACTATCATTGAAATGGCCAACTAGTATCGGATTGGTTGGATTAGAAATATCAATTATTTCTAGACCAATACTGATATCACCCACATAGGCATAAGACCCTCTAATTGCGACACCATATGCAGAACCACCATCATCGAATTGTCCGAGGAGAATTGGACTTGTGGGATCTGATATATCATAAATTTCTAAACCAGCATAACCATCCGCTAAGTAGGCAAAATCCCCAACTACACACACATCTTCTGCAGCACCTTCTTCTGGATACTGTCCAATTAGTGTAATATTGGATGAGGTCGGATCAAAAGAATTAGACCCAATATTGTTGGCATCAATAGAAAAATCATCTCTATTTTCCGATGTCACGGAGGATTGTGTATCTATATGATACCCCAGATCAGCATTTTGATCGGGTATCAAAGGCATGATGAATAATATTGTGATTAATAAATAGGTGAATCTTGCTTTACCCATGGTTTATCATATTCTGTTGAGGACATAAATTAAAAGTATATCCTTGGCGAATCAGCTTTCAGTATAAATAATATAGTAATTTATTAGAATTTATCTAGATAGAGGTGTATTTAGCATATATTTAATTATTAGATCTGTTCAGTAAATCACAATATTAGATTTAATTATTCTCTGAACTCGAATTCTCTGCAGTGCACGCGAGCTCTTATTTTACAAACCCAGAATCGTATTAATTCACAATAAACTGAATCTATGCCATAAAACACTCACTTATATCAACTATTAACTTAAATTCTCCATAATAAAGCGTTGATTGTGCACAAGCCCACAATTATTGAAGAAATTTATGAGGATCTGAAATTTAATCGCAAAAAATTCGTTCTTGCGGCCTTAACAATAATATTATTCATAATTGGGTATAATGTTGCCCCGGCACCTATTCCAGATGGTGCATATATGATTGATCTTCAATATTCAGGTTCTGTGCAACTTGATATCTCCTTTGAATTCAATCTTGATTCAGAAAATGATTTTCCCTCAAATGAATCTTTGATCCATGCCAATAAGGATAATTTTCAGATAGAAGTGCACTATTGGAAAGAATATCCTGGGAAAATAGGTGAGTCCATTCATTTTGAAGTTATCATATATCATAATAATATATCACTCATTGATCTCGATGATGATAATTTCAGTGGTACCTTGAGTAGCATAGGAGATGAATTAGAGTTCTCACCCTCAGATATTAAAGGAGATCGAGTGAGTTTTGATATTCGCATTCTCAAAAATTCAGATGTGGGTCTCGGATTACTTTTTGCAATTTCCTTTCTATGGCTAACGGAGCTCATCCCGCTTGCAGCATCCTCATTAATTATTCCAGTTGTGATAGTGTTAACTGGTATTGATGGCGCAACCGGTGCGTTTGCTAATTTCGCAAATCCTATCATCTTTCTGTTCCTATCAGGTTTTCTTATGGCAGAAGCAATGGATCGCAGCGAGTTGGATAAGTACATCTCACTCCGAATCGTTTCATTCGTGCCTGCCAAACCTGGAGTACTAATGTTTACATTTATGACCCTATCAGCAGTTTTCTCTATGTTCATGAGTAACACAGCTGCTGTGGCAATTCTCATCCCCATAGCATTAACAATGCTTAAAGCTGCTGAAATCGAAGAGCCAGCTTATAAGAGAGCCATGGTTCTTGGCATTGCATATGCAGCCACAGTTGGAGGAATCGGAACAATGATAGGTACTGCTCCAAATATCATTGCAGTTCAATTTATCAAGGAATATAACCCCGCACTTGATATTAATTTTCTGGAATGGCTAGCTTTTGGGTTACCAGTCGTCCTTATCATGATACCAATTGTTTTCTTTTATCTCTGGTTTAGATTTAATCCAAAATTGGATGCTGATCTTCTGAAAAAAGCCCAGGCTGAGGGATTATCTGAGATCAAAAGACATGAACATCTGACCTGGGATCAGATTATTGTGAGTATTATCTTTGTTTTCATTATTGGAATGTGGTTGACAACTCAATTTCATGGTATCTCTGCTAGTGTGGTTGCTGTGATGGGTGCGATCCTGTTCTTTTTCACCGGACAAATCAAGCGTGAGGATCTTCAAGAGATTTCATGGCCAACACTCATAACATTTGGTGGAGGACTATCTTTGGGATATGTTATCATAGAAACTGGATTAGCTGATTTTATTGCTTCAAAACTCAGTCTCATGGGTTCTCTTTCAATGGTATTGACTACCACCATTATTGCACTCATAGCACTTATTTTGACTGCGGTAGCCTCAAATACAGCTTCGGCTGCAATTCTCATTCCAATAGTAATCCCACTGGCAATAGTCCTTGGTATTAATCCTATTTTAATGGCAGTCCTTGTAGCAATTACCTGTAGTTTAGATTTTGCAATTGTAATAGGTACCCCTCCGACAATGCTCGCATATGCCACAGGTTTATTCAAGGTAAAGGAGATATTCAAAATTGGAATT
>DAOUUM010000074.1 GCA_030668165.1 Candidatus Heimdallarchaeota archaeon | reverse complement strand
GATGGTTGCACAGGGAGTAGGTTATGTAGCCACTGCTAATGTTGCCCATCCCACTGATCTATATGACAAAGTTGTCAGAGCAGCAACCGAGTTCAAGGGTACTTTCAGATATCTTGAATACTACAGTCCCTGTCCGCCAGGCTGGGATGTAGCCACCAAGGATACCATTACTGTTGCTAAACTTGCCAATGATACTGGGTACTGGCCCCTTTGGGAGGCTGTTGATGGTGTACTCACGCTAAATAGGCAAAGTAAGAGATTTTTAGATCCTACAAAACGCAAACCATTCTCAGAATATATGAAATATCAGGGTAGATACCAAAATATTGATCCTGAGCTGGTTGCAAAGGCAGAAGCAGATATCAATTACAAATGGTCCTGGATCAAACGGTTCATGACTGAATTATAGAATTAAATTAAGTCTTATTTAGAAAAAATACAAATCGACTGAGAAATATTATTTAATACATAATCCTAATTAGTTCAATGAAGTTAACTACGAGCGCATTTGCAGATAATACTCCAATCCCTCCTAAATATGCATTTTGCAGACTAAATGCTGATAATGAGGTTGAGATGTCTGATAATATTAATCCAGAATTCAAATGGCATGACATACCAGAGAATACCAAGTCATTGGCTTTAATATGTCATGATTCAGAGGTTCCCACCTCTGGTGATAATGTAAATCAAGTTGGAAAAGTTGTACCACATGATCTGGCTAGAACAGATTTTTACCATTGGTTATTATTTGATATTCCAGTAAATTCTATGGGAATCAAAGAACGAGAATACTCAGAAGGGATCACACCCAAGGGAAAGCAGGATAAGATAGTTTCCCATGGAAAACGCCAAGGAATAAATGATTACACTGGCTGGTTTGCTGGGGATGAAGATATGGGTGGTGACTATTATGGATATGATGGATGCTGTCCACCATGGAATGATGAAAGGATCCATATTTATCATTTCACACTTTATGCCCTTGATGTTGAGAAAATAGACCTACCGGAAAGATTTGATGGTAGAGATGCCTTGAAAGCAATGGAAGGTCACATTTTAGATAAGGTAAGCAAGATAGGAACATATACTCTGAATAAATTCCTTGTTGAACCCAGACATAGTAATATTTAATGCTGATAGTTGAAAAATACCACACATTTAATACATTGATTTCCTTTACAACACATAATATTCAAAATATATTACAAGCCTATTCTAATATGGAATATAGAAAATTAGGTAAAACCGGATTTAAAGTCTCTGTAATAACACTTGGGGGTTGTGGGCCAGGTTTCGTGTCACAAGAAATTGCCGATGAGGCTGTAAAATTAGCGCTGGATTATGGAATTAACATGCTGGATATTGCTCCCTCGTATGGAGAAGCTGAGACCAGATTAAAGCCATGGATCGAGAAATACCGGAATAAATTTTTTATTGCGGAGAAAACGACTAAGCGTACCAAGGAAGAGGCCTGGAAAGAATTACAACAATCTCTTGAAAGAACTGCTGCAGATTATTTTGATTCCTATCAGTTCCATGCAGTGGGTACTCGTGAGGAACTTGAAACAATACTGGGTAAAGGAGGTGCTATGGAGGCATTTTCAGAGGCAAAGGAAACAGGGATTATCAAAAATATTGGTATCACCGGTCATTCAAACATTGAAATTTTCATTGAGGCTCTGGAACGATTTGATTTTGATACAGTACTCCTTCCGGTCAATGTTTCCGCGATGACTGATCCGCATCCCCACAATGATTTCCGCCCCCTACTTCAAATTGCTAAGGAAAAAGATATTGGGATCGTTGCCATAAAATCTGTTCTCAAGAGACGCTGGGTTGATGATAATCGCAATTATAACACTTGGTATGAGCCATTAGATGAGCCGGAAATGGTTAGTAAAGCAATATCCTACACACTCTCACAGGAAGGAGTTACAACTATCCCATTGCCTTGTGATGTACGTCTCTGGAAAGAGGTTCTTGATGCTGGAAATAAATATACAAAGATGAGCCAAGATGAACAGAAGGAATTTATTGATTTGGCCAGAGAATATGGTAATAACCCACTATTCCCGATATCTGAAACAAATAAATAATCTTGGACCAATCTCAGATGAACAATTAAATTCCATTGTACTACTATGATTCTTAACTTTGTGTCAAATTTAAACAAGTAATCTTATTTGGAACTAAGCATATGTATTACTATGAAGCGGAAACTATTGAGTTTTACCCTAATTACAATATTAATATTTGTTCAGTCCGTCGATTTTACAAGCTCTCAGAGTAATTCAATACTTACTCTTGAAAAATATGATATTGATAGTGATGAGTGGACCAAGCTAATCCTGACCGATCTGGATTATATTATTGAATCTGAAAACAGTTATATAGATCAACTGGAGGGCACTCTAATGACCGATCCATGGTACGCTATCAATTCAGGTGCCAATGAGAGTGGTTTTTTGTATATGGATTTTGATGAACTCAATTCAACCTATATTCTTAAAATAGAATCAGATTGGGGGGAAAATGAGATTAGGATAAATGAGATATTTAGACACTGGTCAGCAGAACTTAGTCCCTTTTTAGATCTTGTTGATTCAATATTTGATAGACTTACGGGAAATAATATTGATGGTGGTATTTGGCCAGTAGATATCTCAGTTGCCATAATGGAGAGTTATCCAGAACAATATGGTGTTGATGTTACATTTCAAAGAGGTGGGGATATGCTGACCGTGGTTCAGTCTATCAGTTTTGCCCTAGTAATTTCTGATGTCTTTGATCCTGATAACTCCTATGAGCCCAATTGGATATTAAATGCCTCGATGGCAATCTGGGGAAATGTATCCTTGGCCAGTGGTGGAAATCAAGTCGTATACAATTTTCCCACATTCATATTTGGTACTGAAACTGATTATGATAATTTAGGATTTATGGTTCTACTTGAGAGTGGGACCTTCTTCAAAAGTCATCCACAGGAAGGTGCCTTACCTTTCATCGGATCAGTTGATCCACTTGTCTACGAGGATTTGGAACTTTTTGCCTCCCAATTTCCTACAGTAACTGATTCATTTCCCACTGTACCTGCATTTCTGCCCTTTCCATGGTTCATGAGTATTATCTCAATTATAGCCATACCAATTATTAGAAAAAAATATAGCAACTGAATATTTATTCATTGTCCAATTACATTGATTAAATCCACTTTAGGCTATAATGATAATTTTCATTCCTCAGTAAATCTGAAAATCACTTTTTCAGTAATAGGTGAAAACCCCTATAAACTGGTATTTAATTTTTAATAGGTGAAAACACCTATTTTTAAAATACTAACAATAATTACAATGGCAGTATTATTGTCTGTAAACATGACTAGCGCTGAGATCACGCCAATTACTATGCAATATATAGTGGAAGAATCAAACAACGCAACAAATATCTGGTGGGATCCTATTAGTATGTCAACCGTCCCGTATAATATTGAACAAAACAGTACTATTGCAGTTGAGATTGTGGATCTGAATGATTTTAACTCTACTATGGATATTACAATTGGTAATATAACTCGTGAGGGAATTACCGATAATGAGGCTGAGAGTGCTCTTGCATTTGGATATTGGAAACTACAGGGACTGTTTGGTTTTATAGCTAATACTTCATGGGATGTTGTCATTTCAGAATTCAATACATTGAACTTGACAGTACAGAGTGTTCACGAAACAGAGGGAAATTTTCTTGGAGTTTTAATAGACATAGTTGAATTCACCTTCAAGGATGATTTCCAGACAACAACCCTGGTATATGACAGATTAGATGGCATATTATTGTATGCATCTTCAGAAGTATTGGGTTTTCAATTAACAATAGCTATAGATTCAATAAATGATGATACTGCCTATTTTAGGGTTGATGCTCCGTTTGGAATATTCTTTGCTATAGCCCTATTAATTCCTGTGCTTGTTAAAATTCGCCGGAAATAATAATTACATAGATCACAGGAACAAATGCTTTGTGGTATATTTAATTATACTATATCAATACTTGATGTGACACATCTATGAAAACATATTCCCTTGAATACTATCTTCTAATATTGATGTCCCTTGATGCAGAACCATCTGGTAGATATCAATTATCCGAAGATTTGGGAATATCTCAATCTAAAATACGTACTATTCTTAACCAATTAATTTCCAAGGGATTAGCCATCTCAACAAAGGGAAGAGCTGGGACTCAGTTAACCCCTGGAGGAGCAGGAATAGTTGAAAAAATAAAATCAACAATCTTAATCGATCTAAACAATTCGTATATCAAACATGGGAGTGAATTCCTGAACTCATACACCTCCTACACCTCTGTTATGATAAAAACGGATGAAATGGATACATCCGGACTCTATGAAAGAGATATGGCCGTAAGAGCTGGTGCAGCAGGAGCAATTACTCTTACTCACAAAGGAAAATGGGTAATTCCACCAGATAATAAACCGGATACAGAATTGGTAATATTGGATGAAAATGTAAATAATTACTCACGGATTATCATCTGCTTTGGCACCTCAAAATCAGATACACTAAGAGCCTGTGGTGCAATTTCAGTATATTATGCAGGTGAGGAGATTGATTCGATTCTAATGGATCTAAGAATCACTTAAAAATTAAATTATATTTTTGGTTAATTCAATTAATAAAAAGTAAATTTTCTTCAATTATACTAGAATACTTATAAGTTAAAAGTGCATTTCTGTATTATATATGTCAGAGGATACAGGGATCGTCAATATTTCTTATGTTTGTGAGGCATGTGGACAGGCCATTAAATTAAAAATTGATAAATCTGTCCACCAGAATCGTCGAGAATTGATGATAAATGGGCTTGCAACCTATATTGATGTGCATGCCGATAAGAACAATCACAGGCATGGTGTGAAGCTTTCAATTGACAAGGATTTTAATGTGCGCACCAACACGACAATCGAAGTTAAACAAAAAAAGGTTGATGATATAGGAATACCTCTTCCTAGCATGAAAATTAACAAATTAACTACCAAATTCAATTGGGAATCTTGGAAATATCTAGAACTAGATATTAAATCTGAGGGGTTGAAATTTTTACTTGAAAAGAATGAACATACTCCCTCTGCTGAGAAAACAATAGAATCAAGAATTGAAACAATATCGGAGTTGCATAATGTGGAATGCAAATTAGATGCAGTTGTACCTGAAAATTCTGTAGAATCACTTGGATATATTTCCAGGTGGATGGAATCTTTTTGCAATGCACTAGAATTATCCTCATCAATTCATGTGGACCTAATACCGGAGATACTCAGATATATTGATAGTCATGCTCATAGAGATCCTTACTACTCTGATAGGGTTGTGCTGGCAATATTAATAGACAAAGCATCCATACTGATACCCAATAAGAATATTATGAAATATTTGAAACGTTACGGTCCTGGTCTACCCCTCATTGGACTTGATCCTGTGCGCTTCAGTAGTATAATTGAGAAAATATCTGAGTATGATGATTTTGTCATGGCTGATATTCAAACTATACTTGAACAGAACTTGGAAAAAGATACTGAACTGGCCGAAGAATACATTATCATATCCATAGCATACATGTTGACAATGGACGCTCTAGACTACAAATTAAGTTATTTAAGCCTTGATCCCAATGATTTATAAATTATTGTTGTTGATGAAGAACGAAAAGATTAGTCATACCCAAAATGAATAGATTCATTTATTAATAAGACAGAGACAAAGGAATAAATTGCCGGATGATACAAGACCTCAGCGTTCCCAATTTAACCAGTTAGTGGGTGGAATTTTTTCCAGAGATAGTTCTCTTAGGCGAGTATTATCTCATCCCGGTGGACAAAATGCAGCGATAGTGTTCTCATATTTTACCTCAGTAGCATATGATAATTTAATGTTAAAAAAGCACAATGGTAAATCCGGAAAGGAGGTATTTGGGGAGACGGAATGGATCTCACCAAAGGAATTTCTGAAAGCTATGCATTGGGGTGGTGAGGATGATCCAACAAAATATTCTACCAAAGTAGTTAGAGATATCTTTCTGGCTTTTGCACAAGATGGTGCCTTGGAGATGGAGGGAATTAGCGAATCCTATATATTTAAGTATAAAACGGATTTAGATTATCCATCTGATGAACAGCTCAATTTAGGCCGTACCACAAACAAGTTTCTTATGTATGCTGCTGAAGATCTGATTGAATTTTTAGTACCTTCTCTGCAACAGGGCTATCCTGCAGTCGATCGTCATGGGATGGACATATCTGTTCTCTGGGAAAGTCTGCAATCAGACCCCCTGATTGACGCAATTAGAACTGAATATATTTACCAAACTGATAAAGCATTACCAATCATGAAAAATGGTGATACCCTATCCATTATTGAGATAGGCTCAGGTGCCGGTAAATCCGCTACTAAATTAATTGACAGAATCAGTGAAAAGTATACAGATTTAACTGTGGAGTTATTCATATACGAAGAAATACCAAATCTATTGACTCGGGCCCGAAATAATTTGAATTATTATTTAAAATCCAAAAGGGCTGATCTTGTAAGTAAAAACATAGATTTAATTCTCAACTACGATGTACATAAATTTAACGAAGATCTGAACTTTGAGAAAAACAGATTTAATTTGGTTCTAGCATTCCAGCTTATGCAATTCATTCCTGAAGATGATCGAAGATCAAGAATTATGAATATGCATAAAATATTGAAACCTGATGGAAAATTGATACTAGGACAACCAACATCATATTCTAAGGAATTTCCATATCCCTTCACTCTATTGTTTTCTGGTACTGAGAATTTTGATTCTTATCCAACAGCAAAGAATATGGAGAGTTATCTCACAAATTACTTCAAGAAAATCAAATCAGTGGGAATGGACAGTTATTGGATTGTGACAAATCCCAAATTGAAATGAACAAAAGGATTTTGCATAATGAGTGGGCGGATATTTAATATTACAGAACTATCAACAATAATTTTTGATGTTGATGGTGTACTGGTAGATTCAGAACATTTGAGTTGTGGAGCATTAAACCAGATTTTGAGTGAAGAAATAGATATTAATATTGGTGCGGATTATTCTGAAGTTATTGGAACCAGTAACAAGGATGCAATCAAATTTTACCTTAATAAATTTAACAAATCATCTTCAAATGATCTTGTAATGGACCTTGTAGATAAAAAACAAGAGCGATATATAGAATTAGCAACAAAAAGTCTACAATCATTTGAAAACTGTGAATTATTTATTAGGAAACTAGTGAATTCCAATTACAAAGTCGCAATAGCCTCATCAGGCAGTTTAGAAAAAATAGAATTCTCCTTGAAAAGGGTTGGTCTACTAAAATACTTCAATTCGCTATCATCATCACAAGAGGTCAGTATTGGAAAACCCGCACCTGATTTATTCTTATTAGCCATAAATCGGCAACATGCACGACCTGAAAATTGTCTTGTGATCGAGGATTCAATATTTGGTATTGAGGCGGGTAAGGCTTCAGGTGCCTATGTGGTTGGTTTCGTCGGTTCATTCACCAAGGCTCAATTATTGGGTGCTGGTGCTGATCTTGTTGTAGAATCATATTCTGATCTAATTGAGCTTTTTCAGCTATAACCTTATTTAGACCAAGATTTCCAATAATCCTTATCCAAGGATGTTTATGCATCAGATGGATATATTTTCTTGCTGATGGGGATGGCTTAGAAATTTTGCAGTATTTAACATAGAATATTATGGATCTAGAACTTGTTAAAATGTAAATTTAACAATATGATGCCAAACATAAAATAATTTTTTAAATTCAAATAATATGATTATTTCAAGTGGATTTAATTCTAAACGAATTTGTTATTAATGGTAAGAAATTATGTTACAAATATTTTTATTCCAATTCTGAAGAGACTATTATCTTCATCCATGGATTTTCATTGGATCATCGTTCCTGGTTAACACAGATAAATCCCTTCAAGAATAGATATAATTTGCTGATTTATGATCAGATAGGGTATGGAAGATCTGATAATCCCGGAAACGATCCAGTATCTGCTCATAAGGACCTCTATTATCTTATGGATCACTTGAATATTAATAAAGCTCATCTCGTTGGCTTTTCGATGGGTGGAGGTGTCGTACTAAATTTTGCACTCTCCTTTCCAAATAGAGTATCTAGTGTTTGTTTAGCTGGGAGTGTATGCGATGGATATAGTTTTGAGCATTTTGGCACATTGTCAAGAGAGATCTGGGGAATAGGAGATGTCAACAAAACACGAGTTGAATGGCTGAAAATTGATTTATTCAAATACATTCTGAATACTGACAAACGAGAGCAATTCAAGAAAATGGTAGATGACTACTCAGGATGGCATTGGATTAATGATTATAAAGTAGAACACCTCGACCCTCCGGCTTATTTTCAATTAGAAAAGATTCGATCTCCCACCTTGATACTTGTTGGTGAAAATGATATGAGTGATTTCATAAGAGTATCTGAAATATTGGAAAAAGAGATTCCCGATACGATTAGAGTTATCATGCCGACTGGTCATATGATTAATATGGAGGATCCAATTAAATTTAATCAAGTATTGAGTAATTTCCTAACCTTCCTGCAACCCAAGTATTAATCAATTCTGATGCCCTTGCGTCTCACTCGTTCTTGGGAACTATAACGTTCCTCCTGCCAGGGATCAGCTCGCTGGTGGTACCCTCTGACTTCCCAGAATCCACGTTCCCATTCGGATAGAAAGGTAATTTTATTCAACCACTTAACTGATTTCCATAAGTACAATTGAGGTACCAGAGATCTCAATGGACCTCCATGTTTGGGAGCAAGTGGTTTATTATCATGTTCATAAGCGAGCAAAACATCATTTTCAAGAAGATATCCCTCTTTGAGAGGTAGAGCAGATGTATAACCTGATTCTGCCTGAAAAGTCACAAATTTTGCTTCTTTATGGGGTTTGACAATATCTATTATTGTTTTGAATGCCACACCTGAGAAATTCTGATCTAGTAAACTCCAGGTTGTTACACAGTGCAAATCTGAGATTTGATTGATTTTTGGTAACTTTACAAATTCTTCCCATTTCCATGTAACAGGGTTATCCACCAATCCATCAACAGTCACATTCCAATCCCTACCATTGAATTTGGGTGTTTTCTCAACTGATAGAACTGGCCATTTTCTCGCTAGTCTCTGACCTGATGGAACCCTCTCCCGAGTTGATACTTCAGATAAGTCTCCAAAATCCTCAAGATTAGATAATGGTTTCTTTTTTCTTCTTTTCATTAAATATCTTATCCAAATTATCATTAGAATTGAATATTAATTAATGTTTAGCCTGTAGAATTATTGAATTGAATATCTTCCAATTGATTATAAATACAAAATTAATTATTTATCACCAGGAGTAAAAATCTCCTCGATGGATTTGCTGAAATGCACTGCAATTTTGAATGCCAGTTTCAGGGATGGATCATAGGTACCCTTCTCGATAGCAATAATTGTCTGTCTTGATACTCCCACCAACTCGGCAAGGTTTGCCTGTGTGTAATCATTTTCCGCTCGGAGTACCTTAATATTATTTTTCACCTTAATCACTCCTCATCTT
>DAOUUM010000373.1 GCA_030668165.1 Candidatus Heimdallarchaeota archaeon | reverse complement strand
TGCTAGGCCATCAAAATTAGACGTATCGATATCATAAAATGTGAATGAAACGTTTTCAATCCACATACCACAACCACCACCATCACAAGCATCACCCAAAAAATTGAATGATAGGTCTGTTACACCATATCCTTCCTCATAAAACTCACCAGTATCGAAAAAGATAGATATATCATAGATGCCTGTAGTTTCAAAGTAGAATCCCTCATACGCATTTGCTATATAATACAATGAACCAGAATTATTGACATAAGCAAAAATTTCTAACCATATATCCGCGGAATTTTGAACACTGATTTGTATTCCAACCTCCAAGAGATCAGGTTTTCCGTTAGAATCAGTATCAATTTGATTTAAGAACTGACTACCAATCATGTAATAGACAGATGTATCATCAGTAGTGATCTCATCTATATTTGCCTCGAGTGTGTTATCTTCGATATTGCTCGAACCAAAATTATCAAGCATTTCATCGGATATATCATAATCCACTCTGGTATTAGCTTGATTCACTGGTTGATTTGGTATTATCATTGTTATTAATAATAATAAAATACCATAAAATATGATTTTTCTCATTCGATTTCCTCAGTCATCCATATGGATGATACTTAAGAATCGGCAATTGTATTTATATAAGTTTGTGAATCAATTTTGATTTATATGTAAATTCAATAAGTTTTTATATCATATCAACAATCCCAAGTGTTTTACATGAAATATTGGCTAATAGTGCATTAATTGATATATTATTTATACATAGTGAGTTAAATTAAGAGTTGAGGAGTTATACTCTTAATTGCTAATATATTGGTACATGCATTCATAATTATCTAGATATTCGAAAAATAATAGTTATATTATCATTTAGAAGGGTATAATTTCCTTATTCATAATTACGAAATGAATATTTATTGAATAATTTTAGCATTCATTTAATGCATAATTATCACGATGATGTCAAAATATAAATACAAGAGTTTTGCACTTAGATTAGAAATGATCAAAATGAATCTCAGTAAAATACTTCTGTTTAGCCTGTTGGTTTATATACTGGCATTTGCAACTTTACCAACGTCAGCAGCCGAGGGTGGAGAGCTCATGACAGATGATGATGGTAACTATAATATCAGAATAGAGGCGAGTCAGTGGGAATTTAAGGCATTTGATCTCGTTCATCTTGACAAACTAATAGCTGATGGCATGGATGAGGAAGAAGCCATGGATGGACTCGAAGTCAAGCATAGGATCGGGAGTTTTGGCAAGGGATCTCATATTATTCTTGAAATTGTTTCCCGTGATGTGCAGCATGGTTTCTCAATTAATGAGGTTGATGTATCAATTGCACTCAACAGACCTATTGTTGGTTCAGAATTTGGTTCTGCATCAATCATTGAATTTGATGCACCCAATGAAAATACGATAATTAGTGGCTTCTGCCATGTCTTCTGTGGGTTAGGCCATCCAGACATGAAATTAAAATTCGTTATAGGCGAGGGATTACCCAACTATGGATTAGGTGTTTTCTGGGCAGTAATTGCTATCAATACCCTGATTTTCGGGTACACTTTAAGATCCGTCCTAACACAAATAGAATTAATCACCAGTGAAGTCACAACTGCTTAGTTAAATAGGTATCAATAATTCGTCACCAATAAGATTAATTAAATAATAAATAATTTTAAGATGATTATAACAAAGTGACCACTGTGAGATCTGAAACAATTCACATATCTAAAAATCTGGCATCTAAAAAATTGTCGCGTGGTAAGTTCACACGACTCAATATAATGATTGGAGGAGCTGCTGGAGATGGAATTATGTCCGCTGGTGCCTTTGTCACTTCGATGTTTGCCAAGTCAGGATATTGTTCTCACCTATATACAGAGTATCCATCTCTTATCAGGGGAGGACATAACCAGGTTACCATCAGGGTTGCAGATAATCCCGTTAAAAGCCAATTGAGTCATATTGACATTCTTTTTGCGATCAATAAAGATACTATTGACAAACACATCTCAGAGGTTGTGGAGGGTGGTATGATACTGTATGATCCAACAATTTTGAGAAGGATTAGCAAAGAGGATTACAAGAGGGTAGATATTGTGTGGAGAGATGTTCCACTTCGAGATCTGGTAAAGGAGATTGGTGGTGCCAAGATAATACAGATGACAGTTGGATTAGCTGCAATTTTTCAATCGTTGGGACTGAATATCGAAAAATTTAACGATATAATCAGGACCAAATTCAAGAGTAAGCCTGCCATTGCAGAGTTGAATGTCAAGGCATCCATGATGGGGGCGGACCATATTAAACATCTAAGCAGAGAATTTCCCATCAAACTCGAGGATAAAATATGTGAGGAGGAGGTGATGATCATGGGAGGAAATGATGCGGTGGTTGCTGGTCTAATTGCTGGAGGAATCAATTTTTTCAGTGGATATCCCATGAGCCCAGCTACCTCCGTACTTGAAAAAATGGTTAAGCATGCCAAGGAATATGGAGTGATGACTATTCAGGCAGAGGATGAGATTGCTGCGGTGATGAATGTTATTGGTGCTGCCCATGCAGGGGCCAGAGCTGTGACTGCAACATCAGGAGGAGGGTTATCACTGATGACAGAGGCAATTGGTCTTGCAGGATCTGCTGAGATCCCAATTGTTATAATAAATGTGATGAGACCTGGTCCATCAACTGGATTGCCAACATGGACTGGACAGGGAGACCTTCTATTCACAACATATCTCTCCCAAGACAGTTTTCCAAGAATAATATTAACACCCGGTGATATTGAGGAATGTTTCAATCTCAGTGCAGAGGCACTTAACTATGCAGAGGAATACCAACTACCAGTGTTTGTTCTCACAGATAAATTGGTGGGATCTAGCTACTGGTCCACTCCCAGATTAAACCAGGATAATATAGAGATAAGAACTGGAAAGACATTTTTACTTGATGACTTACCAGAATATGAGGATTATCGCAGATTTAAATTGAGTGATGATGGTGTAAGTCCAAGAGCGATCCCTGGATTACCCGGTAATATGATATTCAAGGCCACAGGTAATGAAGCTGATGAGTATGGTCATGTTGATGATACTGCTGAGAATCGAATACAACAGATGGATAAGAGAATGAAAAAATTGCAAACAATTGCCAAGGTATTTCCCGATCCCAAGATATATGGTGCTGATCTGGAGGAATCAGAGGTGACCTTTTTCACCTGGGGATCCAATAAGGGAGTTATTCTTGACGTGGTTGATCAGCTTAAAGATAAGGGAATAAATGCGAGTATGGTACACATAACCCACATGTGGCCTTTTCCAGAAGAATTCATCTCAAGAACAATTGATAAGGTCAAATTACCAATTCTGGTTGAGCAGAACTTTGATGCTCAGCTGGGTCAACTAATCAGGAATTACTGTTTGAAAGATATTCATCACAAGATTCTGAGATATGATGGTAGACCATTTGACTCACTGGATATAGTAAATATTACCAATAAAATTCTAAAAAATTATTGAGTAATATTAGTTTAAAAAATCACTAATATTA
>DAOUUM010000042.1 GCA_030668165.1 Candidatus Heimdallarchaeota archaeon | reverse complement strand
GTGTGATGATTGGGAATTCCATGCATGAAGTACTGAAACCTCGAAGATTGGGAATGCATACCATTCACGTCAACAGGGAGAGAAAAGTACCCATGGACGTGAGGAGAAAAGCAGATTTTTCAATCACAGATTTTAGTTCAATACCCTCTAGACTGGATGTAATATGAAACAGAATGAGCAAACCGAAACTGAAAAGGCTATGGATCTTCTGAAAGATCGGGGGGTCCTGAAATTTGATGATTTCGAACTTGAAAATCACTACAGGGTAATTGGTAAAACTGGTGAATATCTAGTTGTTCTACCTAAATTCTGCACCTGTGATCATTTTGTGTTCAGATGTTTGAAAACTCCTGAAAAAGTATGTTACCATATACTAGCCGCAAAATTTGCGAGAAATATTCCACTTGCTGATAAAGAGAAATGGAATGAATTAATTTTCTCAAAATAAATTCAGATTTTCTATTCAGCATTATAATATAATTGTCTAAAAATGTAATTGGACAATTCGATGAGCATGTTTTATTATTTTCCACATTTATACCGGAAAAACTTGAAATTAAGAGAAGTATTATAAATGATAGTGGATAATATTCTTTGTGGGTTTATACCTTGGATTGAGGATTTGAAATAAATGAAACTTACAGAGATTTTTGGAATTAATGTATTCAATAGACAAGTGATGAAGGAGAAATTGCCTAGAAATATATACGAGAAACTTCTTGAAACTATTGAAAATGGAGCTGTACTGGATATCTCCATTGCGGAAACAGTAGCACAAGCAATGAAAGATTGGGCGATTGAAAAAGGTGCAACACACTATACACATTGGTTCCAGCCACTCTCTCGTGGGACTGCTGAGAAGCATGATAGCTTTCTCTCTCCAGAATCTTTGAAATATGGTAATGCAATACTCAAATTCACTAAGAATCAACTGATCCAGGCTGAACCAGATGCTAGCTCATTTCCTTCTGGTGGGATGAGAAGTACTTTTGAGGCCAGGGGTTATACTGTGTGGGATCCAACCTCCCCGGTTTTCATAATAGAAAACGGGAGTTCAAACACACTGTGTATCCCATCAATTTTCACCAGTTATAATGGTGATTCATTGGATAAGAAGACCCCACTGATGAGATCGATAAAGGCACTTGATATATCCACACGAAAATTACTGAGCTTACTGGGAGAGAATACAATTCAAGTTTATCCAACACTTGGAGCTGAACAGGAATATTTTCTTATTTACAAGGATTATTATAGCTTGAGACCTGATCTACGATTAACAGGGAGAACCCTTATTGGAAAAGAGAGTCCACGTGGTCAAAAGCTAGAAGATCATTATTTTGGTACTATTAGGCCTGATGTGCTTAATTTCATGGTAGAATTGGAAAATGAAGCATACAAAATAGGAATTCCCATAACCACAAGGCACAATGAGGTTGCTCCTGCTCAGTTCGAACTTGCGCCCATATTTGAACATGTGAATGTGGCCAATGATAAGAATAAGATACTCATGGAGATAATGCCTCGTATTGCAAGGAAACATGGTTTTGAAATTCTATTACATGAGAAACCCTTCAAAGCAATTAATGGTTCTGGAAAACACAATAACTGGTCTCTTATGACCAAAGAAGGCAAGAACTTGTTCAGTATTGGAGAGAGTTATGATGAGCAATTGCAATTCTTACTATTCATAACCATAGTCCTCAAAGGAGTTCACAAAAGAGGTGAATTACTGCGAGCAGCTGTTGCCACCCTTGGAAATGATTTTCGACTGGGTGCAAATGAAGCTCCTCCTGGTATTATTTCCGTTTTTCTAGGATCCACAATCACTGATATTTTGGATAAGATATCATCTGGAGATCATCAGGGTAGTATGACAGAGAAAAAATTTGTCAGTCTGGGTCTTGATCATTTACCGTTTGTACAGTTAGATAATACTGACAGGAATCGGACCTCACCATTTGCCTTCACAGGGAATAAATTTGAATTCAGAGCAGTTGGATCCTCCCAATCACTTGCTTTTCCAAATGCATTCATTAACACAATCATTGCAGAAGCTATGGATGAGGTGAGAGCAATTCTAAACAAAAATATGAACGGAGATCTCCCAATTGCGATATTGGACACAATTAAAGAAGTATATAATGATGTAAGAAAGATAGTTTTCAATGGTAACAACTACAGTGCTGATTGGATTATTGAAGCAGAGAAAAGAGAGCTTCCAAATATCTCCACTGCCTATGATGCACTCCAAATATTAACCAAAAAGCAACACATCTCACTATTCGAGAAATACAATGTATTGACAGATAGGGAGCTAGAAGCCCGATATTCTATTGATATGGATCATCTGAGTAGCCTACAGGAGATTGAAGCCAATACTCTCCTATATATGATTGATAACGGTATTATCCCGGCCGTCCTTCGTTATTTCAAGGAATGCGGTATGTTTGATGATAAGATGAAAATTGATGTAATCGTCTCACTCAGGGATGAACTCGCAGATCTATTAAGCAAGATGAAAATTGCTACCGATGAACTTAGGATTATGTTATCTGAATTCCAGGGGATGACCAATAGAGAAGCTGCTCAGTTTGGGAGTTATGATATGCGAGATAAGATGGAGGAAGTAAGGCAGTATTCTGATGCATTGGAAGGTCATATACCTGAGGATATATGGCCCTATCCCACTTATATCGATATTTTACATTCTGCCCATTGATAAACTAATTTGATATTTGTATATCTTCAATTGGTTCAAATAATATTAATTCCCGTTATATAATGTCAATTATTTGAACTGCTTGTAGAACTTATAAGAAATGTAGTTCAATATGTCAATAGAGTAAAATTGAACAAATTATGGATGAATTATCTGGATACCTGTTTTCCAACAAATCTAATATCCAAAATATTAATTTACACAGACGATAATCGATACTGGCTAGCGGAATCTCTTGCAGTTGCGGCTAAAAATTTAAACTGGGAACTGCATGTATCATCATTTCAGGATCTTGAAGATGATGATATTGCCGATCTATCGCAAAGTATTGCTCTTCTATCACCTGACACATTATTGGTGAGCATAATTTCTTCTAATAATAAAAATATTGATATTTTGAATGAAATATTCAATCCACTCGTTCCCCCCATTGGTTACTCAGGATTTAGTTTAATACTAGATACGGAAGTTCCAGATCAATTCCTTGCTGAATTTCTAGAACTGGACTACGAACACGTTATTGCTAGGATTTTTAAATTCATGAAATCTGATATCAACAAACTATCCATTGGATCACCCAAGTCAGAAAATAGCATGGAACTCCAATTGGACTCGAATTTCATCCATCTACCTTTTATCGTGAACCTTGAGAAAAAAGCAAAACATATCTTTTTCCCATCAACAATAATTGCTGCGAGGATTAAAAAAGAATCCATGAATGGGGTACTCGAACTCAATCATTTGATCAGCCCCTACTTCGAGGATCAAATTCTTATTGAGCCCTTTGGTAAGATCATTGCTTCAAAATTGATCAGGATAAGAATTGAGGGTGGTGAAATAGTTGAGATAATTGGGAATTCTATCCTATGTGATCGACTAAGAACTCATATTTTTGATTTAGAACCTCATAAAAGAAGAATTATTAAAATATCAATCGGATATGGTCACGATCTGTTCCAAGGAGGAACGGGAATTGCAAGTCTAGACAGGTTACTAAATGGATTTATCAGTTTTGGCCTCATTGAAGACAGATTTGAATTCATACTTCAAGGTACTAAATTAAATATTATTGAGTAAATCGTATAGCAGTGATATTCAATTTCATAACTGCGTGCCTATCAGTTATTATATTTTGAGTTTGCAGTTTATTTTATGGAAGGTCAACTTATTGTACAAAAATTATCAGGGAATATCATTGATTGTATGACCAAAGACAATAAAATGATCGCAATACAGATTGAAACTCCATGGGATCAGTTACTAAAATTCATTGAAAAATATATGCTTCTTTATGTTAAAACTGATGAGGCAAATATAGTTGGTAATACAGGTTTATTGGTTTTGGATCCCCATCATCTGATAAGTGTTACATCAGTTGTGAGTGCCCTTGTATGTCCAAGGAAGAATTATGTAAATTTCATGGGTGCTGAAGATCTCCCTGAAAAAGCCAATCTAAAGAGAATGATGGAGGGAAATTTGATGCATGATATTTTCTCCGAAAAAATAAGTATAGGATGTGAGGTTAGTGAATCAATACCGCGTGTTCTTGATAAAATGAAACATGAGTTAATCTCGTTGGACATTAATCCACAAGAGGTGAAAGAATATCTTAGTCATGATGCCAAAGTACTTGATGGACTCTCTCAAACAGGTCAAACAGAGATTGATAATCAAAATTGGAAATTAGGGTTACACGGAAAATTTGACGGTATAATTGGCGATAGTATAATTGAACTGAAAACAAGCAAGATCCCTGAAAGCACCCCATGGCCTGATCATAATCTGCAGATGATCACTTATATGGAAATGATGAGGGATAGGGAAGATTTTCAAGGTAAGGTTCTATATGTGAATAATGGGAATATGGGTCTAAAATTTCCCACTAAATATGATTTCTCAAACTTGATTATCGCACGTAACTATGCCTATTTGGTACAAAGTGGGAAATATGTTCCAAAAATACTCCGGGGGAATGAGGCTAAACCATGTAAAAATTGTTTTCAAAAAGCTGGTTGTATATATCTCTGCGCTGGACTGGGTACTCAGAGGGATTGTAATAAATGCTCACATGAGATATTGTGCGATAAGGTGGAATATGATAAAACCTCTTCATCAATCTATCTGAAAATGGTAGAGGCAATTACCGGAGAGCAATTGGAACAGATCAAGTTGCAAGGTGCTTTCTCCAAAGTTGGATTTGTTGATAATAAGTATAGAGACTATCTCAGCAAGCAAGGAAATGCATTAATAACAAAAAAGAAGGTCTATGAGGACATTGTCAATGGCGAGTACGTAACAAAGTTTGAGTATGATACCGGAATATCTAGATTTAGAAAAGGAGACTTCATTAGGATTTACCCCTTGAAAGATACTCACAACACTATTACTATTTTTCACTCGGGAATAATAACCAAAATTAGTAAAGATTTCATCGAGGTAGTGACTCGAAATTCACTTCCACAGAGTGTTACAATAATTCAATCAGTTACAGTGTTTCAGGCTACCAACAGTAAAAGAGCTGTGTACAGAACAATCACTGATGACTCAACTATTATCTCAATAATTAAATCAACCCTGCATGACAAACAGGATCTACCAAAATTGAATTATGAGTCAGTATCCATGACAAATCCTCTGAAACAATATAATAGAATTCAGTATCAAGCGTTGCAAATGGCATTATCTACGCCAGATCTCTTTCTTATACAAGGTCCCGCAGGTACTGGTAAAACATCATTAATCATTGAACTACTGAATCAGTTACTACTTCAAAATAAAAAGATCTTGTGTTCCGCATATACCAACATGGCGGTTGATAATGTAGCAAAAAATCTTAAATCGGCTAATATTCCATTTATCCGGCTTGGGAATGAGTACTCAATGGATCCAATAATACATGATCATAGTGTGATGTCAAAATCAGATGAGTTCAAGGATATCATGAATTATAACAATCCAGGAATAATATTATCAACCACTTCCACCATATCAAAATCCCAATATGATGACATATGGTTTGATTATGTGCTTTTAGATGAGGCTGCTCAGATGACAGAACCTGATGCACTCAAGGCAATATTGTTAGGTGAAAAGGCAATATTAGTAGGTGATCATGCCCAATTACAACCAATAATACTGTCAGATAAAGCAAAATCCCTGAATCTGCATATTTCTTTGTTTGAGAGATTACAAAAAGCCTTACATGGTCGCTTTATCCTGCTTACCCATCAATACAGGATGAATGATGAGATCCTTAAATTCCCCAATGAAAAATTTTATCGCGGAGAATTGAAAGCAGCATCAGATAAAATTGCAAATCATCAGTTAGATCATTTCGAAGGTGAGTTGATATCAAACTCTCCTTATGATTTGATTGTAATTAATGACGATTCATTAGACCCAACCAGTCAAGTAAACTTTGCTGAGAGTAGACTGGTAATTAAATTAGTACATGATCTCATAGTTAACTTGGGAGTCGATAAGACTGATATTGGAATAATAACTCCTTTTAGGGCCCAGGTGGCACAATTAAGGGCTTTATTGCCCAGTTTTCTCATAGATACAGTTGATCGATTTCAGGGATCAGAAAAAGAGATTATCATATTCTCAACCATAACCCCTCTTCAGGTACCTATTCTAACAGATGAACGCAGATTGAATGTGGCCCTAACAAGGGCAAGAAAGAAACTGGTAGTGATCACAAGCAATCCAGTTGCCGACCGTAAGCATTTGATCAGTTCTTTGTACAAGGATGCCCTGAAAAGAAATCATGTAATTGTAATCGATTCGACTTATGTGTCCAATTTAACTCAAGACCTTAATAAATTAAGAATGAGTATTTTTCAAAAATTAACAATGAAAATTGATGCGATTAATCCGGATGATTTCATTATAGAACCCTCCATGATTTCAAAATCTGAATTTCTGATATATTACAACTCAATTTTATTATTGAGAACAGACACAGATTCAGATGTAAAATGTTCAATCTGCAGACAACAAATCACTGATGAGGGAATAATGTGTGGCTGTGGTTATTTTTATCATTATGATCATCTGATCGATTGGTTGAGAAATAACAATACTTGCCCGGTTTGTAAGCATAAATTATCCATAGTTGAGGGATAAACCATTGCAGTAAATTTCGATTTTTCATTCTATCATTTTATTATACAATTGTACATAAAATTATATTACAAATGAACTAATAACTCATTAATGCCACTTGATGATGAACTCTCAGTCAACAAATACTTACCATTCCAAAAAGAGGGAAGATACAAGGAAATACTGGATCTTGCAATATCCCAGGAAGGAAAAGTATCCAGATACTGGGAAATAACTGCATTGCTAAACTTGGGGAGATATGATGACGCACTGGAAAAGGGTTTAAGCTATGGGGAGTATTTCAAGGAAGGTGAGTGGGAGGCATTATATTTTGAAAAGTTAGGGACACTCTACTACTACAAGACTGAAACACAATTGGCACTTAAATACTTGGAGGAGTCCCATAAACTAGGATTGGAGCATAACAATTTGGAATCCATACATCGATCTCTATTTCTTATTGGAGTTATTCATGCTGAAAGAGGAGATCTGGATAAGGCATTAGATTATTACATGCAGTCTCTTTCGTATACTAAGAAAACAGGGGATGAGAAATCTTCTATTGGGCCTCTGTCTAATATTGGATTTATGTTATTTCTAAGGGGAGAAATCGATGAAGCAGAGGAATATTTTCAACAGAGTGTCGATATTGCTAATAAACTGGGTGATAATCGTCTAATTGTTTATAGTAAGTGTTTCCAATGGAATAATTATTATTTGAAGGGTGACTGGGATGGGGCAGCAGACTGTGTACTTCCTGGTTACAATTACTATAGGGAGGCTGGAAATCAAGTGAGTGTGGCTTCCTACTTGGAGGGATTAATTATAGTGGAACTTCAGAGAGATAGGGAGAGAGCCAAACAATATCTAGATGAACTAGAAAAAATAGAGAAGAGTGAGTCAAACCTGCGAGTGACCATACACTTCAAACTGTCTTCTGCTCTCTACTATAAGTCATCCAAGAGGAATAAAGATAAGGTAAGATCTGAGTTACTGCTAACAGAGGTAATAAATTCTGACATCCGCTCAGATTACTATATTAATGCTATACCCCATCTGATTGAGCTACTCCTGATAGAATACAAAACATATGGGGAGATGGAAGTTCTTGAGGAGATATACAAATATATCGATATCATGGATAAATCTGCCAAGGAAAACTCTCTGTATCCTCAAATAATCAAATCTCAGGCAATCAAATCGCAACTCAAGGTGATAGAGGGAAAATTTGAAGAAGCGGAGAAAATCCTTGAAATTAGTAAACAACTTGCAAAAGAGAAAAATCTCAAGACATTACATCAAGAGGTTGTTGATGCCCAGAATAATATAATCAAAGAAGTGCAAGAGATGAAAATATTAATACAGAAGAATGCGAGTATTGTCCAGAGAATTGAGAAATCCTCCATAATTGAATATATAAAAACCGTACAAAAAACCTTTGTACAACTAGACTGAAACAATCACACATCAAAGACTAGCAATGAAAAATTTTAATCAAATCAATCCAAATTATTTTCCTGATGAACCTTCCTTGATCATCAAGACAAAAAAAAGTATTTTTTTTATTTTTTATCACGAATTTTCTCTTATGGGATATGTGCTTATAAATTACCACTTAGGACATTCTTTATGGAAATTATCGAGGAAGGTCAAGCACCTCTCTTTATTAAACCCGATCCTGATGGGGATCGTGCCTTCATCAGGAAGAATAAATCCTTCGTTTTGAAAGATAAATTGATGTCCGAACAAGAGGCAATATCCAAATTTGTTAAGGATGGGGATTACTTTGCCACAGAGCTTTATGGCTTTGTTCGAGCACCCATGTCCCTTTGCAGGGAGATAGTTAGACAGAAAAAACGGAATCTCAAAACTGCAGGACAGGGGGTGATGGAGCTGGATATAATGATTGCAGAAGGTTGTATCACTGGTATTGATCAGACATATCTTGGCTATGAAGTATATGGGATTTCACCTATACTAAGGCGAGCTGCGGAGAAACAGATACCCGTTAGACTTGAATTCACAGATTGGTCTAATGCGGCACTAGCCTGGAGATTAAAAGCAGCAGCTCTTGGAGTGCCATTCATTGCTGTGAGAACAATGATGGGCACGGACACGCTCAAACATTCTGCCGCCAAGGTGGTCAAAGATCCCTTCACTGGTCAACCAGTAACACTTCTGCCTGCCACTATGGTTGATGTGGGACTTATACATGTTCATCGAGCCGACAAATATGGAAACTGTCAGATTGATGGTATTTCTGGATTTGCCTATGAAATGGCCCGTGCATCCAAAAGATTGATAATATCTGCGGATGAGATAGTGGATACAGAGGAAATAAGAAAATATCCAGATAGAACAATCATCCCGTACTATCTTGTCGATGCTGTGGTTCATGCACCTTTGGGAGCACATCCCGGAGATATGTGTTATCAGTACTGGCGGGATGAAGCCCATTTGGCAGAATACGTCGAGGCAGGAAAATCAGTGGAGACCATAGAATCTTATCTCAATAAATATATCCATGGAGTGAAAAATCATGCAGAATATATTGAACTTTGTGGAGGAGAAGAAATGATCAAGAAATTGAGAGAGGAGGCAACCCAAAGATGACAGAATATAATCCAATGGAACTACTTATTTCCCTCGCATCGAGATTGATGGAGGATGGGACCTCTGCATTTATTGGAACTGGAGTGCCCATGCTTGCTGCAGTATTAGCAAAGAAGACTCATGCCCCCAATCTTGCTCCTGTCTTTGAATTTGGAGGACTTGGTTCTCCACTTAACGAGTTACCTCTTGGTGTGGGCGGATCTCGTTCATTCCACAGGGCACTGGCAGCATCTTCTATCACTGATGTAATGGAGGCAGCTGCAAGGGGTCATATTGAATTTGGTTTCCTTGGTGGAGCACAGATTGATATGTATGGAAATCTCAATTCTACCATTTTGGGGGATGATTATGCCAATCCCAAGGTAAGATTACCCGGTTCTGGTGGTGCAAATGATATAGGTAGTCTCTGTTGGAGAACAATTAGTCTAGTACCCCACCAGAAAAGAAAGTATACTGCTAAATTGGATTTCTTAACCACTCCTGGCTATCTTACTGGACCAGGTTCAAGAGAGGCGGCTGGATTGCCCCCTGGAACTGGACCTTATCGTGTTGTATCCAATCTCGGTATTATGGGATTTGACGATGAATCAAAGAGGATGAAGTTGCTTGCTGTAAATACAGGTGTGACAGTCCAAGATGTAATTGACAACACTGGTTTTGAGATGCTGATTGCTGATGATGTATACACAACCGAGGAACCAACAGCTGAAGAATTGAAAATACTCAGAACTGAAGTTGATCCCAAGGGATATTATCTCAAATAATCAAATATCTGATATTATTATTGATTAGGCTGGGTCATCGTGTTTGAAAGATTACGCCACTAATCAAAAACTAAATGTTCTCCACTCAGAATATAAAAAAATTGATGGAAATCTGTTATGAAATCACAAATAATACGTAGACTTTTTAGGATTACAAAGTTTCTATTTTATAATGGTTTACTCAATTATCTCAGAATTGATTAAAAATGCCGATTATGAAGCAGCCCAATCAATCATAGATAATTTACTGGATCAGGGAAAGATTGATGATTCAGAACGTGCAATGCTTAAACTTTTCAAATTAAAGATTTATATCCAGACAGAAGATTTCGATGAGGTAATTGATCTTGCCCAGGAAGTATATAACAATCGAATCACTTTTGATACTGAACAGGCAGCTGAAGGCCTATCCTACAAGGCATATGCTCTTTGGAGGCAAAATCGGATATATGATTCTTACCATGATGTGCAGGAATGTGAGAAGGCCATCGAAACCTTGGAATTCCAGCCTAGATTGTGGATTGGTCGACTTTTCTATTTGAAAGGTAAGATAATATTTAGCTTCAATGAGTTCAGTAACGCGATTATTAGTTTTGACATGGCAACAAAATATTTTCATTCCATTGATGAACAACCCTTGCTGGCCCAGAGTTATCTCAAAATCGGGACCATTCACAGAATCAAACACAATCTTGAAGACGCACTATCCTACCTAAAAGAGGCCTTGCAACTATTTATTGAACAAGGTGATAGGATTAACTTGGCAAAGGCCTACTCTGAGGTGGGTAATTGTTATGTTGCACAGGGTAAGTTAACACTGAGTTATGAATTCCATAGAAAATGTCTTAAATTGGAGGAGGAAAACAATAATCCTGCAGGCATAGCATTTGCCTATTACAATTTGGGTGGAGTGTCTACACGCAATGGCCACCTAGATAGTGCACTAGAATTCCTTGAAAAATCACTCACGATCAGGGAAGAAATTGGGGATCAAAGCGGAGTTGCATCCTCTTACAAGATGGTTGGCGATGTTTATTCAGACAGGGGAGAGCTTGATCTCGCCCTGGAACATTACAATAAAAGTCTTGAATTGCGTGAAAAATTAAATGCAGAGGGTGAGATAGCACAGTCACTTCATGATATCGGTAAGATTTATCATAAGTTGGGTAATATTGAGGATGCTCTTTCTCATTACAAACGCAGTCTCAACGTGTTTCTCAAGATTAAGAATGGAATGTGGGCATCTGAAAGTCTGCTCAACCTTATTTTGTTACATATAGAACTTGATGATATGAAAATGGTCGATGCATATATGAGCCAACTGGAAGCCATAAACAATCTTCTTGATTCAAAATTGGTCGACCTCAGATTAAAGATCGCCATGGCCATGATTTACAAGGGTAAACAGAGGTTAGAGAGTAAAAGCAAGGCACAAAAAATATTTGAGGAGATCTCAAATGATAAGATAGTTGATTTCAGATTAACGGTGCTTGCAATGCTTAGCAGGTGCGATCTATTACTACTGGAATACCAGGTGGTAGACAATCCAATAATTCTGGATGAACTTAATGATATACTCGAGCATTTGATGTCAATTGCAGTAGGTCAGCAATCATATATTATCTACACCGAGGTATTGATCCTGCAATCCAGAGTGGCTATACTTCAATTAGATCTTGATAATGCAACAGAATTATTATCTGAAGCATTGACCATGACTAAGGAACGTAATTTTCATTATCTCCATGAGAGGGTAGATGAGGAATATCAGAGAGTAAATAAGCAAATTGAGCTGTGGAAGGATTTCTACAAGAAGAATATGGGTCATCTAGAACGATTGAAGAAAACAGAACTCATTACTTACCTCAATAATGTGGTATCATTCATACATAACCTATGAACATAATAAAAAATTAGTATAATTAGTTAGAATCTCGGTAAGTGTTTAATAAGGTGAATGATCACATTAAATCTATGCGATACTGTGAGCAATGTGGATCACAAACCGGAGACAGCACATTTTGTGGAAGCTGTGGAGCCAAAATTGGTGGAGAACCAAACAATCAAGCTTCAAGCAAGGTAATGGATACTACCTATGCACCACCTATGGTCCCAGCACAACAGCCCAGCTATTCACATCCAACTGGTCCAATTGCACAACAAGTTTATACCTCTATGTCCCATACTATGCCTGTAGAGCGGTCATATCTCAATGGTTTGCACTAATCTCTATTACGACATTTGCCGGTATTATTATGATAGTTTATGGTATTATTGCATTATTCGATTCATTACAGATTGGTTCTCTTGCAAATATTGGATCCATGATATTCCTGGGATTTATTCTGCTTGGGGTTGGAGCGATATCTCGGCTTGTATATGGTTACCATAATTTTAATGATTTTAGATTATTGAACAGAGCTGGTCATGGCTGGCCAGACGATAGCATGGAGCCAGCTGTGGGCCTACTACTATTTTTGATATTCTCACCGATAGCAGTATTTTTCAAGTTTAATCAATTGTACAAACATTTAACTGAAAAGCACACGAATGAGACCAAATTACCACCAAAAACAGTGTATGTTGTTTTAGTAATTATCATGCCCTATGCACTTTCATACATATTACCATCATTAGTATATACCGGTGATATAGGCTTTCTATTTTTTAATCCATTCTCCCTACTTACATTTGCAAGTCCTTTAATTATGCTGTATTTTGATTTTAAATGGCAGAATACTTTAAATGAACATATAAGAAATCATAAACAATTTAGAATGAATACTGTTTGATACGTGAAAATGTATATGCAAAATTACTCATGACGGAAGGAGTACCTGGTTTGCTAATCTTCCGATGTATTGGTCTAGT
>DAOUUM010000381.1 GCA_030668165.1 Candidatus Heimdallarchaeota archaeon | reverse complement strand
ATAATTTAGCATACAAATTAAAATAAAATCAGTATTTTAGTACATGATTTAATTTAAATCAATAATTTTGCATACAAAATCAATATTATATCTATCCAATTCTAGTTATCATTTAAATTAAATTGAATATATGATACTTTGTATGAAGCCAACATGTTTCGGTTGTCATGCAACCATGAAGGTCGTATATGTAAGAGTAAATCAGGTCTGTGTGAGGATAAAAGATTATTATCATTGTGATAAATGCAATAGAACCAGACGAGTTGGTGAACAAGATATCCTGATAACTAACATTATTGCAAAAAATGGGATACTCTCTTTACTTCCCAATAGTATCAAATATAGTTTGAATCTGAGGATTCACCAGTACAAACTGGATTTCTGGGTTAACGACAGGAAAAAGGACATAATAGATTTGTGTCGACAATATATCTTGACTCAAACTGGAGGAGATAAATTTCAGGACTTAATAAAACAGGATAGTTGGAAGATTGAGTTCAAAGATAATGGTTTGGTAAACATCATTCTGACCGATGGTGATACTATTCGGATTTATTCAAAGGTGAAGTTAAATCATGTGTAAGATCAAAAAACTGCTTGAGAAACTGCGAATTGATGAGCTGAACAAGTACCAGAAACAGGTGATTGCCAAGAGATACTATGAGAAGACGAATCATGTGATATCACTTCCGATGGGCAGTGGTAAGTCAATACTAGCCTATATCAAATTCCTGGATAATTCGGGAGTGCACCAGTATATCGCACCCACAAGAGCTATTGCCAACCAAAAATACAATGAGCTAAGTGAAATATTTGATAATGTATTACTTATGATGGGTGGAATCCATAGGAGAGAAGATGTAACACCCAGTATCTCGGTGATCACACCAGAGAAACTAATGTCGGAGCTGATAAATGAGAAAACATCGGTTGATGATATAGGTACAGTGATTGTAGACGAGGCACATATCATCACAGATAGAAGCAGGGGGCAGGAAATTGAGTTGCTCATTACCACTCTGAACAAATACACAAACAAAACCCAGCTGGCTGGTACAGAGATAGTACTGATGAGTGGAACCATGTACAATCACAGGGAATTGGGCATGTGGATAGGTGGTAGGGTATACCACATTCCTGAAGAAGAGGAACAAAAGAAGCATTATATTGCAGATGTGCGACCACGAGGAATAATACTGGAGGATACAGAATCTGATGATGAGATATACATGCTCAACGATACAGGTTATGCAGTAACCAGTGTGGTGAAGCATTATTATGAGAAAACAGATAAGCGACTACTTGTGGCATGTGCGACCAAAGGGATTCTGAAGAACTATTATGATGAAATTGTAAAAATTACCGGTGTTAAGGGGATATTTATGCATCACCGTGATCTTCAAAAAGATCACTTGAAAATGGTGGAGCAAAAAATCTCAGGTTATGATTACAGAGTGGTATTCAGCACAACCACACTGGCAATGGGTGTTGATTTCACCTTTGATACAGTGATACTCACCTTTGACAGATTGCATGATGACATATATGACTGGAAGAAGGACTGGAAGGAGCAGGAGATAGATAATTATATGATACTCACCCTCCAGCAGATCAGCAGAAGATCCGGTCACAAACCTGGTATGACATCAGAGGCAGTCACAGTTGGTAAAACTGCCGAGGACAGTATTAGAATATATGAGAATGCATATGAGAAAAATCCTCCTGTGACTAGCAGACTGAATCTAATGAAGGGTCTGATGATGTTGCAGAAGTGGTTTGTCTATCTCATTGCACTGGGACTGGTTAAGACTGTTGCTGATTTACTTGATTTTGTGAATAGTACTTTTTTTATCAGTAATGGAGGAGATCTGGCTGTACTTGAACCAGCCATCCGTGACTTTCTGCACAATCCCTGGGTGGGGTTGAGCGGTGATAAAATGAACCTCAGAAAGTTAAGTATTGATGAGATACTGGAGTACGACTTGATACACAAGCATGTTAAAATCAAGGTATGTGAGTGCCTGGTTAATCTGGCCAAGAAGGGGTGGAGTCCAGGACTGCTGATCTATTTCATCCGGGACACATTTGAGGATTTCAGATCATTTACCATAGAGGATGAGGAGATACTGAAATATTTGATCAGACCGGATCTTGAGCTGGTGGTTGATATGAGAAAGCTGAGTGGATACAGTAGAACTATTTACACCAACAGATACCAAGCATTCTTTGAGAGTCTGAAGATGGTTGATCGTCTTTTGGATGATAGTTATTTTGGGACTCCCTATAAAAAAGGGAGACCCCAAAATCCAGATATTGATAAGGCAATCTATGGGAGAATCAAGGATCTGGTAGAACTTACTAATGATTGTATGCAGGAAAAAATAATCAATACATTTGTTGATGAGGGAGACAAAAAGAGCAGGATGATCAATGAATTCAAATCAGATAGTCGTACCTGGTTAATTATACGGGTGAAGCTGGATGAATTGTATCAGAAGCTACGACGTGATTAATAGCTTAGGAACGGTGGTTCAGACAGAACTAACTCTCTGATGAAGGTTGTGCGTGTAAGAGTGGATAAGAACTAGAAGACTGTTGGAAATTATTACTGTAATGAATGCAATGTTGTCAAGAAAATCAATGAGGATATCATACACCTGACGAATACCATTATCCACTATGCAAAATATAGCTTTCAGCCGGGTCATATTGATTTCAAGCTAAATTTGAAGAGACATCAACATGAATTTGATTTCTGGATAAAGGATAAGGAAGAATTCATCATGAAATTCTGTGAGAATTATAATTTCAGTCAAAATATCGCAAAAGACATCAAAGAAGATTTTATTGAAATTGTAGTCGATGGGCATTGGATCAAAAAATTCAATAATGGTAATATATTGACTGAATTCATAAATAATGTCAATGAATATTTTTCCCAAAATGTATTACTCATCAATATTTCGGATTCTATCAATAATTACTGTCAATGAACTGATCATAATTAATACCCTAAAAAATTCCATTTGATGAATATTTTTTTAAGTATTTGAAAAAATAGAAACTTCAACAATTTCTCTGAACAGTGCCTGGGATCTCCCCTCAGAGGACAATGGTTCATCTATCTGACCAAGTACTATTCCCTTTTCATTTCCAGTAGATTGTGCATGTCTTATGAAATTCAGTCTCATCAAGATAATACTGTTTGAATTTTATTTAAAGGAAATATTTGTGAAAATGTAATCAAGCTCTGACAGATCAAATCTCAACTGATTGTTCCATGAGTTAAGATATAGTGAAAAAATTACCAAACCATGTATTAACATTTGTTTTCGTTTCCTTATTGAAGAACCATTGAAATAATGAATACCAATAAAATACGAGTCCCAAAACAAAAAATAACATGTAGAGCTTTAAAATATATGAATTATATTTAATATATCCGGGTATATTTCCCTGACCCTTATATTTTCCATAATACAGTATT
>DAOUUM010000515.1 GCA_030668165.1 Candidatus Heimdallarchaeota archaeon | reverse complement strand
TCCTGATCTTATTGGTTGCTGTGTCAGGTATTCTGGTCCATATCTTCAGATACATGGGACTACCTTGGCCAACATACAGCGTATATATTATCCATCTAATGATCACCTCATCAATGTTGGCCGTTGGGGTAGGAGTAGGTAAATGGTCACATATCTTTTACCGACCCGCAGCATTATATTTTGATGCTGTCAAAAAGAAAGCTGCTGCAACCCAAGAAGCAGCCTAAAAGGAGTGAAAACAATGAAACGAATAGATAATTTCCCATGTGATTTCAATCACCCAATAATGAGTATTATTGACTCTGAGACACGACGGCATATCCTCCGATTGATAGCCAGCGAACCAAATTATGGTAACCGACTGGCTTCAATATTGAAGTTATCTTGTCCTTCGATTCATCGTCATCTCAAGCGTATGCAACATTTAGAGATTGGTAATAATGAGACTAAGATGCTGGGTACCAAATCAACAACATCTGAGAGCTATTCTGGTCACAAGGGTGCTCAAGCAACATTATATGAGATAATCTCTAATACAGGCCTTTTCTTTGGTATCTTCACCAATTTTATACACTCCCAAGTATCTGTGATATCAAATTCAGTTGAAATTGTAAAAAATAAGATAGATACTGATAATTTTGATCCTAATTTATTTGGTGTAAAATTTCAGCTTGGAGAGTCAATTGGAGATGATTCAGGTGATGATTTTGATTCTCAAGTATCTAAAATTCGACAAATGAATGAACAGATTAAGGAACAGCAGGATTACATGATGAATCTGCTTTATATCAAAAATGAGATGATTGATAAGCTCAATAAATCATTGGAAAACGCAGAAGATCTCGATTTTCAGGAACGAGTGGTTCTCAAATCACTTATAATCTATGGATGTAATAATATCAAATTTATTGCCGAACTCCTCAATACTGTTGAGCATGATATTCATTGGATTATCAAGAAACTTAGAGAAAAAAATTGGATTGTGGATAAAAATGTTGCCAAGATCAAAGCCTAATAATTAACACATATTAACAAAATAATAATTTTTTAAAACTGTAAATAAAATTGCATTTTCAGCCTAAATATCACATAATTAACCGATTTAATATTAAGCAAACCTCTTCTTTGATTATGAAATTCGAGATTTGATAAACAGGGAGTGGTCAAAAGTGAGATTCATAACTGTTCGATATTAAGATATTCAGATTTTGCAAATTTAACAGTTAGAATCTGATTTCCAATCATATATCTATAGTAATAAACACATATTTAATAAAATTCAGGCGTCTAGTTTGTATCTGAGAGACATATGAAAATATTAATACCTGTGTTACCCTTCAATCCTAATTTATTTTCTCCAATTGCTGAAATATTTTGCAATGCAAAATCCTTTATCTTGTTTGAATGTGGAGATGAAATTTTTTCTTCTTATGAAAATCGTCTTTACAAAGATTCAGATGTCAATATAGGTAAATATTTGAAGGATCGAGGAGTAAATAATGTCATCTGTAACCGCATTTGTAAAACCTGTTTCGATTCTCTCAAAGCAGCAAATATTTCTATCTGGGTTGATAGGGATTCCATTTCAATCAGAGAATCTTGTCAGAGATTTACTCTTGGTGAGCTCCCCCTCTGCGATGGTCCCTCTGATTTTGAAATGCATACGATAGAAATCGATCGATAGATTGAATAAGTGAAATAAATAGAGCCCTCATCCTCAATACGTAAGTTTTAGTTAGTCAATCCCTTTCCATTACTCACTAATTACTCACCATGAGTAATTTTGTATATACACGCAAAATCTTTCATCTGTCCTACAAACAGATTGGATGACTCACGGCATACATTATCACCATCAAAACTTGCAACATTTATATTTTTGATATCAATATTGCATTGTATCCAATGGTTGTAATCGATTTTCAATTATTGAGATTTTAATGATAGTCATTGATAAGGCACTCTTTTATCCTTCCTCATATAGAAAGTCAATTTGATCATAATTGATGAATATAACTATTAAATCTTGAATGTGCTTGGTAATAATATTTTAATTGAGAAGTCATAATCCTTGCATATGGTAAACCTATTCTATACCAAACATGATGGTAAGAAGTCTTCAATCCCGGTTTTTATGCTACATAGCATACCCCTAGATGGTAACTATTTGAGAAAATCAATAGAAGGATATGAATTACCCATCACCACATATGTGGTAGATCTTCCATCCCATGGACAATCTGGGTCAGTAGAAATTGACCATCTTAACTTTGATTTCATGGCCAAGGAGATTGATAAGCTAAGGGACGAACTGGGTTATGCCAAAATAATTATTTATGGT
>DAOUUM010000026.1 GCA_030668165.1 Candidatus Heimdallarchaeota archaeon | reverse complement strand
TCCACATGCGAGGAATGAATATTGTTAAAAAGATTGATCTCGATTATCTTGTTGAGAAGACTGAAAATTACACCGGCGCTGAGATAAAGAACATTGTTCAGGAAGCGGGTATGTTTGCAGTCAGAAGCAAGAGAAAGAGGGTAGCATGGGATGATTTTCTCAAGGCTATCGATAAACTAAATGAGAAGAGAAAAGGCGATTCAGCTAATTATGCAGATAGTTTTATGTAAATTAAGAAGTTAAGTAGTCATTAAATCAATTAATGGAGATCTATCTATTAGATTAATTAATTTGAGAGAAATGGTGCGCGAACCGGGGATCGAACCCGGATCTAGACCTAGCTTCGACAATATCGAATTGGAAGGGTCCAATTCTACCATTATACCATTCGCGCATGCTTTTAACAAATAGTAAAAGTATACTACTCGTCAATTTTCATTTCGTCATTCCTTTTTTTAATGTTACTTTGTGTAACTCAATCATCGTTCAATGTAAAATCAAGCAGTAAATATAATCTATTTGTATACTAGAATTATCCTCCATATAAGTTATTACAAGATAATTAATATACACAATCAGCTTTTTGAGTCTATGTCGAAAACGACTGGAATTATTCACACTGTAAAGGGTGATATTCACTTTGAATTGAGTGATAAAACCCCTAACACAACTAAGAATTTTGTAACATTAGCACAATCTGGATTTTATGATGGTGTAGCTTTTCACAGGGTACTACCTGATTTTGTAATTCAGGGTGGAGATAGGGATGGAAGACCAGCTGGAACTGGTGGACCCGGATACAGCATCAAATGTGAAACAGCAAGTGATCAGAGACATGTACCTGGTGCATTTTCCATGGCGCATGCTGGCAAGGATTCTGGTGGATCCCAATTCTTTGTGGTCTTGACAAGAGAGGCTACCGCTCATCTTGATGGTGGACACACCGTATTTGGTAACACCATTCAGGGTGTTGATGTGGTTAAGAGCATTGCACCCAATGATAAGATGACAAGTGTTGAGGTAACTAGTGTATCTCCTGCAATTGAGTCACATCAACTGGTTAAAGGCCCAAGCAGATAATTTTTTCAAATATTAAATAATTTAAAATTTAGGTTTCTTGTACCGTTTGAGTAATAAAGAGCTGGTAACCACACTTACACTTGAAAATGCCATGGCGAGTCCAGCAAGCGCAGGAGGTAAAGTGATTGTTTCACCGGTGAGGCTTCTCAATAGTGGTATTAGCAATCCAGCTGCAAAGGGTATGCCAATTATATTGTATCCGAAAGCCCATCCAAAATTCAGTTTGATTCTATTCAGGGTCTTCTTTGACAGATCAATAGCAGTAACAACATCGGTTAGATCTGATTTCATGAGAACCATATCTGCTGTCTCGATTGCCACATCGGTACCAGCACCTATAGCAATACCAACATCAGCCTGAGCCAGTGCGGGAGAGTCGTTAATACCATCTCCCACCATGGCAACAATCTTACCAGTATCCTGCAGGGATTTCACCTTGCTGGCTTTTTGATCTGGTAATACCTCGGAAAGTACATGATCTATATTAACCTCTTTTGCAATTGCTGCAGCAGTTCTTTTGTTATCACCTGTGACCATCCAGACATCGATATTCATCTTCTTCAATTGATTGATGGCTCTGAGTGATTCTTCTTTCACAGTATCGGCGACAGCAATAATACCTTCAACCTTTGATCCAACCGCAACAATCATAGCAGTTTTTCCCAATTCCTCAAGTTTGATCATCTCACTCTCGGTATTATCATCAATTGAAATATTATTATCTGTCATCAATTTTCTGGATCCAACCAGTACTTCATGATTATCTATCTGTGATGAGATGCCATGTCCACTTATAGCTTTGAAATTTTCAGGAATACCAATGGAACCAAGGTGTTCAGTTCCATAATTTGAGATTGATTTACCCAGTGGATGTTCAGATCCTGATTCAGCACTGGCTGCATAATAAAGTACCTTATCCTTATCCAACTCACCCACAGGGATAATATCTGTGAGAGTGGGCTTACCATGTGTTATCGTACCAGTTTTATCCAAGATTATACTATCAATCTTGTATGCAGTTTCTAATGGACCCCCACCTTTGATAAGAATACCATTATCCGCACCTAATCCCGTCCCAACCATAACCGCGGTGGGTGTTGCCAATCCCAATGCACAGGGACAAGCAATCACAAGTACTGAGATAGCTAGAAGGAAAGAGAAAATAAATGAGCTAGTACCTGGTGGTAACCAGGACTGGGGAACCACTCCAGTAGCCAATAAGGTATACCAGACAATGAAATCAACAATTGCTATCCCCACAACTATGGGTACAAAAACAGCGGATATCCTGTCTGCCAAACCCTGAATTGGAGCTTTTGAAGATTGGGCCTCCTCCACCAATTTGATAATCTGTGAGATTGTTGTCTCGGCACCTATTTTGGTTGCTTTGACATGCAATACTCCCTGTTGATTAACCGTTGCCCCGATTACATTATCACCATGTGTCTTGTTTACAGGTAATGATTCACCAGTTATCATGGATTCATCAAGAGCAGAGGATCCAAATACAATTTCTCCATCCGTGGGTACCTTCTCACCAGGATATACTTTGAGTACATCACCATTTTGAATTAGATCACTGCTGATCTCTTTCTCTGATATTACTTTTCCATCATCATCCAATTCCAATAATATTGCATTTTTGGCTTTGAGTTCCACCAATTTCTTGATTGCCTCACTTGTTTTACCCTTGGCCCTTGCTTCAAGGAATTTACCAAGCAATATAAAGGTGATGAGAAATGCTGAGGTTTCAAAGAATACCTGAGCTTCAAATATGGGTTTGAAATATTCATAGATAATGGCAAATAATGAGTAAAAATATGCAGCTGAGGTCCCCAGAGCAACCAGAACATCCATTGTGGCCGATCCATGTCTTACAGCTTTGTAAGCCTTGACATAGAAATCCTTCCCAATCCAAAATTGGATGGGAGTTGCAAATATCAGGCCTATTATAGCCTCTGCGGTGAAGGTACTAAAAAGAGGAGACATCAGAAAACGTGTAAATCCATTTTCTGAAAATAGCATATTAATCATCATTATTAGAAATGGAATGGTTAAAATTGCACTGTAAGTCAATTTTCGTCTCCACATTTTGATTTCCTCGACTTTGCCAAGTCTATCAAGATCAACCTCCTGTTTGGCAACACTTGCAGTGTAACCTATATCAGAAATACCCTCAATAAGATCCCTTATTCCAATCTGAGAAGGATTGTATCTAATATGTGCCTTATCGGTGGTAAGATTGACAGAAATTGAATCAACACCATCAAATGAGCTAATATAATTCTCGATTGATGAGGAGCATGCGGCACAGGTCATTCCTGACACACTGAGATCAATCTCTCCAGTTCCCACCTCTTTTACTGCTTGTGCCCCATAACCAATGTCATCAACCAGATCAACAATTTTATCTGGGTTGATCAGTGATGGATCATATTCCACCTCTGCAGTCTCACCAAGTAGATTGACACTAATTGAGTTGATACCCTCCTGACTGCCTACATATTTCTCTATTGAAGAGGAACACGCAGTGCAGGTCATACCATCTATTGTAAATGAGGATTTCTGAACTATTTTATCACCCATAATATCACCTTATACACAATGTGTCAGTTTTTGACATATATAAATATAGCAATAGAGGAACTTATTTTAATTTTTATAGTTCCAACAAATTAATATTCTTTTATATTTTGATTTAATTTTTATTATTTTCTAATTATTTTATAAACCTATTATTCCAGTTCCAGCAACTGCCAAATACACACCTAGTACCATCAGCAACAGGGCAAATACACGATTTGCACCTCGCCAGTGATTCTTGTGTGTTTTACCGTCCTTCCGATATACCTTGTAAAGTTGCATAAAAGGTGCCATACTTCTATGATACCATCCAACAACCCTTACAGTCTGACCCATCATCTTTGGTAATGTACGTAGTGCAAACCACCAGTTGGCAAATGGTACCACTGAACTGTACATGACTCGGATCAATCCACCCCGATCCTGAACGACAAAATCATCACTTAGATAGTAACCGGGACTTGCTCTGCCGAGAACCACTCCATCGATTATAATTGGTTTACCTCTGAAGGGACTGGCCTCATAGTAGCCATCCTTCTCCAGGCTGGTTAGTGCCTCAATAACAGAGTTCTGATCTCTATCAATATTATCATACTCATCAATCTGTGGATATTTAATCTTTACACGGTACAGCCACATTAATCCTACAAGAACTAGACCAGCACCTGCTCCGATACCTCCACCAATTTCTGCTGCAAATAACAGTCCAAGTAGATATCCAACTACAGGCATGATTAATACCAGAGGTGGTAGGAAATTCATCAGTGAGAAATCCATGAAGAACTCATCCCAAAGGGATTCTGGTGGTTTATACTCGCCAAGATTGGGATATTTGGGAGTGAGACCCATCTCCATTGCTAGATTATCAAGATTCTTTAATCTCTTACCAGTTAATGGATGGGTACTGTTCAACTCAAGATACTTGGCCCATGGAGATACAAGATCCCAGCTAGCAGCCATTGCAACAGCATCAGGACTCACTTCTGCCTCTGCAGATCCGGCATAGGCCTGCATTACCAGACCCTTGGCTGATTTGATATCTGCAATACCCATGGCACGGATACCAGTGGTAAATCCAGTCTGTCTGGTCATTCTGGATCTATCCTTTCTGGCCAGATCCTTATCAGCTAGTTGTGCCTGTGTCTCAGCATCAGCAACTACCATACCATATGAGATTTTAACCAGTGCACTGGCCAGTGCACCTGGATTGTTGGTCTCCTCAGCTGAAAATTTATCAGCATAGTATTCTCTGATTCTGCTGAGGAATAATACCATATAACCTGAAATTATATAGAAAATGTAAGAGATAATAGCAACTGCATAGAAACCAACAGCTACTCCACCAGAAGCACTACCACTTTTACTTGAGGATGCTGAGGAGGACCTAGCAATTGCTCGTCCAAATTCTTTTGAGGTTATGTAAACCAGGTAAAGTATCAGGGGAACTGCCTGAGCCACGGTCATGAACACAAAATCAAGATGGACTATGTGTCCGACCTCATGCTCCATGACTGCTACTTGTTCTTCGGGTGTCAGTAACTTGAATAATCCCTCAGAGAATACTATCCTTGCATTCTTTCTGAAGTGCCCGTAGGTGAATGCAGTGGGCATTCCATCATGAATGATACCAATTCTCTTGATACTGAAATTATGTTTTTGCATGGAAGCCATCAGAGCTTCAAACATCTCCTTTGGTAATTGATCGGGTTGCACCCAGGACATATCATAGATCCATCTGAGTTGGAAATCCATCAGCCATGGGGAGATTAAAAATTGCAGAAATAGGATCAGCAATGCACCAATAATGGCAAACAATAAAGGTGACATGATGAGGCCTGCAATTGCTACATCTCCTTGAAACGCATCAGTCAATATGTAGGTTAATCCAACAAGCAGGGCAAATATAATACCCCAGAGGCCGGAGAGAACCATCATTGATCTGGCAAATAGTGGTCTGTTCATCTTAATTTCTTGAGGATTAAATGAATATAAAAAATAAACTAGCCTCAAAGTGAAGAGAGGATAAATTTTGCAGGAAAGATGGATCAAATATTATTAAATATTGATTAATTTGAAGATGGGTCTATTTAATTAGATTGAGAAGACCTGGATTATATCTACTTATCAATTCAATTGCCATCTGTCTGATGGATTTGGGTTTATCCAGCTGAGAGATGAGAAAATTATAATTTCTCTGGGCTCTATCCTCAGCAATAACACTTAGTGTTCGTTTACCATCGGTACAGGCAACTGATTCCATCAGCAGGTCTCTGGTCTCAAATGATACTGCCTGGGAGATCAGGTCCATTGCCATATCCTCTGCATCATAATCTTTAGTTGCATATTTATGCAATCCGGAGAATTCAATCATGGCAGCGATTATTGCACCTGCAGAGACAACAAAATCAGGAAAGCAGTAGATACCATGCTTCTCAAGAATGCTCAATGCCTCCCTGGTATAGGTGGCATTGGATACCGGAACTATCATGGGATGATGAATTAACAATTTATTAGCAATTGAGGCATTGATCACCTCTGTTCTTGCACCGGGAATGATAATATCACATCTGAATCCATATAATTCATCTGTTGCCTGGATATTTGTATCTAGATATTCAATCAAGTGATCTCCATACTTTTTCTGTAGTTTAATCAACTCATCAATATCAAATCCATCCTCATTGTAAACCGAACCAAGTCTGGTAGATATTCCAACAAGTTTTGCTCTATCTTTAAGTAACAGTGCGAGCCCGGTACCTACCTTTCCAAATCCCTCTATCACAAATTCTTTGTCAATCAATGGATCCTCTTCTGCATATGGGGAGAAAGGAGTTGACTGATCCAGCATTTTTACTAGCTGTTCTACTGCAATTATTACTCCATATGCAGTCAGAACATTATCAAGTGGTAAATCAAAATATTTGGAGGTACTGGATAGAAGACCCGGTCTGATCAGATGGGATAGATTGGCAAGTTCTAATGCCCTGTAATACTCCCTCTCAGAAGTACCCATATCCGGTCCAGTGATAAATTGATGACCCTTCCCATCTATCAGTTCCACAATCTTTCTGTTAACAATGAATTTGTAGAAATCATTGATGTCATCAGACGCAACTACAGCTTTAGCTCCTGAAATAGGTAACCAGTAGGTGTGCAGTTTCTTGGACATCGCCTCGGCCAGTAGTCTGGTTTCCCTCTCATCCGCATCTTTTACCAGTCTTATGCCACCAAGTGAGGTGGGAAAACTAGTATCCTCGATAAATACCCATCCCTTTGGGTCTTCAGTTTCCACGGTGATAGGGGATACCATAAATTACCTTAGTAAAATTCATTTTTCATATTTATTATTAATTCAATTGTTAATTGTATTGTAAGCAAATATTGTTGATCGGTTTTAATTGATCTGTTTATCGCTGATCTTTGATTGGTACGTCCCTCCCCTCGAGCAATCTAACCAAACATGCTGGGTATTCCTCAGGATACTTAAAATCCGATGTGACAGTCTGCTATCATGGACTCATGTACGATCTGAGACAGTATATCCGGTCTGAAGAATTTCCTGATGATCAAGGATCTCAAGTATTTGATTCTCTTAGTTTAGCGATACAGGAATAGTGATTTTAGGGCGTGTAGTTGAATTATCTTTGATCTTTGATTGGTATGTCTGGATTAATTCCCAAAACTTTCAAAGTCATAGGCAGGAAGTTGAGATCCTTGATGACATTCATCGATGGAATGCTCAATTCAAATGATTGAGGCTCCTCAATTATGTATTCGTTCCTCATGTAGTGCTTTAATAACTCATCGTTAACTGAATTATACTCATCAAAGTCTGTATGGGCAGATATGACAAATCCATCAAGATTCTTTGATAGATAGAAATGAGGTGCAAGTGTTTTTCGAACGAGTTCAACTGCCTTGCTTCTTTGAGCCATGGATATTCTGGGGTTGAATTTACGATAACTGAATACCAGTAGTTTTAATCCCAATTTGTTGAGATCTGGTACCACTCTCTGGAAACAGATCCCCTTCTTGAGGAATTTACGCTTTGCATTTGCAACTGTGTTTCGAGAGACACCAACCTGTTCAGCAATCAGAGTATCAGTCTCATCAGGGTACTTGACCAGACCAGCAATCACCTTTCTCTCGGCCCTGGTAAGCTTTACATCCTTTTGTGGCCCATAAGGAATCACAACACGATCAGCATAGGGCTCGGACGCAAAACCGAATAACTTGGCTAATAGAGACTCGTAGTCGAGGAATGAATGAACACGGGTCAATTCGAAAGGAAATGGCACTACGGTCATTCCTTCCTTAGATAAGAATTTATTTTCTGAATATACTTGGAGGAATTTTTCCAGATTTTTTGCATATTCGGTGTAATTAGCTGCGACTGATAAATTATATGATTTATTGGATTCAGAAACTACCTGAAAATCCTCGGTAAATGATTTGACAAGATCTCCAGCAATTCTCATCCGTTCGTCATAACTGGTGAATCGATTAAGATTACCAAACATTACCATGAATAGTTCATGACCAATGAGTGGAAAATTTGGGACAAAATATCTCTTGTAAAATCCATCCTCTTTTAATCTGGTCTTGATAGAGCTAAAAGTACTCTTTTTCATGCCAATTATACTATGAATAGATTGGTCGTTATACATTGGCCACTTGGTAAGGCTGTGAAGTACTCTGGCTTCATTTTGAGACAGATCGAATGATGAGTGTGACATGATATCAAATCCTAGGCATTAATGTTTTAATGCACGTTCTGTAACTCCAATTATATCAATAGTATAAAAAAGTTCTTTTTTCGCAAAATGTAATTAATTTGCGATTTAACATCGTAATTTATGTAGATTCCCTCGTTTAAACTAGATTCTTGCAAGCAAAATGCGACAAGCAATCTATATATTTTTTTAACAAATAACTATTTTTTATATTATTGATTAATTATAAATCATCATATTTTTGAAAAAGGAAAGAAATGTTGTAGAAATAAGAAAATTAATGAATTATATCACAATATAAAATTTATTTATTCGTTTCAATCAAATCAGAAGTTTTCACCTATTTTGTACTTTGATTGAATTATGCATGTGCAATTTGTGAGATTTTATGAACATATATTCAATTTAACATAAATAATTTTCATTTTTATTCAAAATATATTATTCTTGGGTGCAAAGGGATCAATTAGTATCTCATTTTTAGCATTTTGTTCCGTTTCTCTCTCCACTGATTAATTATTGATGGATCAGATGGATACTCCTTATAGATGGATTTGCAACGATCTATTGCCGAGAATGTCTGTCCAAGTGCAATCAGTATTTTTGGTCTGGGTACTATTTTCAAAACTCGTTTGAGTTTATCCCATAATGTCAGTTCAAGAGTGCCACCGGAAAATATCAGATTCATCTCTTCCTCCCTGAATATCTGCTTTTTTATTAGAAATTCTAGATTGGAAATCCCAATTTTCGTTATCAATCTTGACATGATCTCTGCGTCTGCGTGTTTTCTGCCATAATGGGAGGCTATTTGTGTGTTATACTCCCACAATGTTTCAAGATCTCTTCTCTCACTCTTCAGGGCTTTTATCAGCACATTACCAAGGATCTGGGCAGTATCAAGAGCCGGACCATGTCCCTCCGCGGTCACGGGATGAACCATGGCAGCGGCATCACCAACCAGTGCGCCACCATTGAAGACCAGATTGTCAAATGGGATTCTGAAGGGTATCTGTCCCCCTCCCTGTTTGATCACGGTATAGCTTTCTCGGGGGTAATATTTCTCCATCTCATGGAGATAGAATTCTTTCATACGTCCCAATTCTTGTGTTTTCAACCAGCCTATACCCACATTAAGACTGCGATTGCCCTTGGAAAATATCCAAAAATATCCAGGAGGGGGGAAATCCTTGTCATATTTCAATATTATCTCATTGGCAAATGCATGATCAGGCAGATCATCATTTAGTTTGATAATCTCTCTGTAAGAGGACCATAGCTCCTGATCATTCAGTTTATGTTTGATACCACCCATTAGAAAATCTTCTGGTAGCTGCCTTCTTATTACAGCATAGGCTCCCGAGGCATCTATGGTGAATTTTGCCCTTATTCTGTATTCTTTTCCATCCCGGGCATATGATACTCCATCTAGATATTTTTTACCATCTACCTTCTCAAAATGTAATTCTCTAACAGTTGCCGAATCAATTATCTCGACCCCTGTTTCCTCAGCAACCCTCAATAATCTTTGGCCGAATTCTAATCTATCAACCAAGAAACCGGGTGCATCGAGAGATATCTTGGTATTAATATCACCCACTGCAATGGACATCTTGTGTATATTATCACTCAGTTCTAGACCCGATGGAAAATCCAGACCTACCTTATCCTTTAACCTTTGAAAAGCTGCCCGATCTATGGCATCCCCACATGTTTTATCACCAATATTATCACGTGATTTCTTATCAACTAGTTTGACTCTGTATCCTTGTTTTGCAACTGTTATCGCAGTGATCACTCCCGAAGGACCTCCACCGACTACACATACATCCACAATCTGTTGATCAGGCACCATAACTTCACTAATTACCAATGATTTAAAGTGTGTTTGGCTTGACAAATAAAGTAAATTAGGAAATTTCTCTAATTTAATCATTAGAGAATAGATAGTTTTATTATTAATTATCGACTGAGTAATAGATATGTCTATTTCAGGGATTTCAGTGAGAGAGGATGCCGTACAAAAGTATGAGGACAAACGATACGATAAGAAACCTGGCGGATTTTCATTAATGGTTGAGGATGAGGAAATCATTATTGACAAGGAATATGGAGGAGATTTTGACAAACTGGTGGCTGAATTACCAGATGACGAACCCAGATATGTCTTGTTTGATGTTCCAGTAAAAAACAGAGCAAATCTAGATGATGTGAGAACTGCATTCTTATTCTGGATGCCCATGTCATCGCCAGTTAGATTGAGAATGCGATATGCATCAAGCAAATTTGTAATTACCAAACAATTCAGAGGAATAGCCACTCAGATTCAGGCTGAGGAAAAAGAAAATCTGAATATGACATACATGGTCAATAAGATCAACAGAAGTCAAGGGATAAATAATCCGTGACGCGTTGCAGAGCCTGAATTAATGGTATTCAATTTCAATATACACTCTGACTTATCGAGTTAATATATTAAAATCACTTATAATGTATTAATGATCAGTGCAGGTAATCACGCAACTCAAATTCATCCCACCAAATATGCAATGATTTTGAACCATAGCAACAGGAAATTATTAATTATTGAATTTACTAATCTCTACCATCTATTGGATGATGTATTGACAAAATTTGGCCATCAGGCCTCAATTTTTAGAATTTATGATTACCGACCTGATGATGATGAAATCAAGGAAATTCAGGACAAAATATTTATTCATCGAACAAAGAAGAGATAAATTCAATCACTAGTAAATGATTTGAGAATGGATATTGCGTCTTTTTGTCTGATATTTCCCTACAGGAGATCCAATGGAAATGCCATCAGTGCATTGATTGCAGCAACCGAGATCCATCCCATTCTGAAAGATATTGACATTTATCTACCCAATTTTAACAAGGATCCTGAACAATTGGATATTGATTTTTCCAAATATGATAAGGTGATGGTGGGTTTCAGTGTATTTTCCTCGCAATTGATTCAGGTTCAGGAAAAGATCACTGGATATAGAGATTATTTCATTGATAAGAATCTATTGATTATTGCAGGTGGACCTCATGCCCTGGGACAACCAAAATCTCTCCTTCAGAGGGGAGTTGATATTGTTTGCACTGGTGAGGGAGAAAGAGTAATTACCCATACAATATTGAATTTCATTCAAAATTTACCCTATGATGATATTAATGGAATTGCATTTATTTCAAATGATAAAATTGTAAAAACTGTAAGATCCAGTCCAATTGATCTTGATAAATTCCCCCCATTTTCAGTGAAATATGGCCTTCCCAGGCCCATTGAGATCACCAGAGGATGTGCATGGAAATGTAGATTTTGCCAAATAAGGAATACCGGCAATAGTGTTAGACATCGCTCCATTGACTTGATTCTTAAATATGTTACAGAAACGAAGAATTATTTCAATGAACGCAGACCCGATATTAGATTCGTGAGTCCAAATGCACTCTCCTACGGTTCTATTGATGGAAAAGTGGTCAACCTTGAAAAGGTAGAGGAATTACTGGGCGGAATAAGAGGGATAATTGGTCAAGATGGAAAAATATACTTTGGGTCATTTCCTTCCGAGGTGAGACCTGAAACCATAACTCCGGAGAGTGTTGCACTATTGAAGAAATATGGTAATTCTGAAAAAATTGCAATTGGAAGTCAGAGTGGATCTGAAAAAATGCTTAAATTGATTGATAGGGGTCATTCTGTTAAGGAAACACAAAGAGCTGTGGATTTGCTGATTGAAAATGGGTTCAAAGTGGATGTCGATATAATATTTGGGCTCCCAGGGGAAGATAATGAGGACATTGAGCTAACGATTGATCATATGAAAACTATGGGTGGGATGGGAGCAAATATTCATGCTCATACCTTCATGCCTCTTGTAGGTACTCCATTTGCAGGTAGCCCACCTGGAATTATTGATGAAGAATACAAACCCATTATACAGGAATTGCAACAGAGCAGAAAGCTAAGTGGATTTCATGTCAGACAGGAAAGATTAGCTAAGGAAATGAGTGATCGGAGAAGAGAAGATAGAAAATAGATGCCCCTCTCCAATTGAGAGGAGCTAGTGTGGTATTCATGGATCGTATTGCTAACAATAGCAAATTCACTATATAAACTCAAATTGTTAACCTGAGGATGGTTCTCTTACAAAATCATTGATCCCAGTTAGTAATAAGAGTTTCTTGCTGAAGTGTTTTTGAATTTATTGAGGACAGAGCATTATCTGCAATTCTGCTAACTCGTCTCCCGGTAAATCCGTTTAGCGTATTAATAATTGGCACCACCCTTCTTGAATCTATGGCTGGTCTATTATCAATTGTGATGGATACCTTCTCCTGTATTCGCTTCAGAGCTTCAAAACGAGCGATTCTATCGTACTTCTCCCTATCTCCCCAAAGATCAGATTCATTTGGTTTTTCCAATAAATAACTGTCGATATCAAATGAAGTATACCAGGTGTGTATAGACACATTACCCGTGTAGATAAATAATTTATCCCCATCTAATATTCTATTCAATTCATTTGCCAATCGAATTGAGATATCAAGCGATTCATCATTCTCAAGTATTAAGAATCCAGATCTTATCATTCTTTCCTGAAATGTCTTGGTATAGTTCACAAGGTTGGGTGATAACCACTCGCTCGCACTTTGAAAAATCCTGATGGGAACAATTCCACGATCAATCAATTCCAATATACTTCTCTTTAAATTTTCATTGCCAATTCTTCTTTTATTGAGATAGTTATCCAACCTCATCCATGATACCGTTTGATTTTCTATATCCAATCCAAAAACCTTGATAAATCTAAATTTGAGTTGAACGGACTGATCAATTTCAAAATCATCACGATAAAATCCATATAAGGCCTCTATCTGATGATTCGATAGTTCCAAAGCCTCCCTAACATATTTGTTTTTGAAAGAAGGCCTCATATCATTAAGAATTATTGAAGATTTATTATTAATTTATCCTATTTACTTCTGAAATTAAAACCAAATTTATAAGAAAAAGGAAACTAAGAAAGTTGTAAGATGGCAAAATCTAGGGATAAATTGAAACATTACTTCTTTCCGGTATATTGGATATGGGCATTAGTTATCCCAATCACATTAATACTTCTGAATGCTTACCTGTATTCCATTGGTGGTGAAACCTTTGCTGAGGCATCGAGCAATTTTTTTGATGAGATAGCCTGGAATCGGGTACTATCAATATTTGCACTATTCGGATTGATCTATCCCATCACGATTGTTGTATTCCCTGCATTCTATCTGGGTTTTACGGAATCGCATGGATTTACATTTTCAGAAGCGATTGATTTGCTGGGAGACCCAGTAGATGGATATATGGCATTAAAAATTGTTATTTCTGTGGTAATTTTCACAATAGTGTTTATCGGCCCCATTGTTCATCTAGTAATTGCTGGTTATTATCATAAAAAATACATACAAAGCAAACAGGAAGAACCACTGAGTGTCATTAACTACCTCTATGGTTATATCTAAAATAAATAAGATTTTGAATTATTAATTTAAGCATATTTCATAAGAGCAAGCAATCTTTGCTCTTTATCATCTTTGTCAGCAATGACCTCATTATCCAGTCTCTTGGCTTCGTCCATCAATCCTCTCATTAATTCAGGATAATTTTGTTTATCAAATTTTCCAAGTAGTATTCTCTCATCTTCTTCATGGAAAGTGATTGTCGATAGATAAATATCAAAAAATGCATTATATACTGGTCTAACAACAAGATCTAGCTTATGACTCTCAATAAGTCTAGAGTATTCCTTCAGATATCTGATAAGAAAGGGTAGATGATGAATATTCTCATTTTCCAAGGGATTATGAAACAGATCCTTTGTCCAGTATGATAGATTTACCAGTAATTGTAACAGTTTGAGAGGTTCCTCCGCTAAATTATTGACTTGCACAACTGCTTCTTCCTCTCCAATCTCAAAATTTGTGGGTACGTTTTTTTTCAGCTCAATTGAATCGTATATCAACTCATCTGTTTCTAACTCAATCGTTCCATCTTCATTTCTAACTATTTTATGATTTACTGCACCATCTTCCCAAAAATCCTCATCACTAATATATCCCCTGGCTCTAAATTCACAATAACTTACCACTTCGATGATTATTGAGTATAAATTAACTTCTTCAGAACTGGATTTCTCCATCTGAGTACTTTCATTTTTGATCCAACTCAAACCTGCTTCGATACCCATTAACTCAATACCATGCATATCATCATCCCCAATATATGAGATACTGACTAAAGATGATCCAATTCCAACCTTTACCAGTTTAATTGCTTTGAGTACAGGCTTCACTATGTGAGAAATTAATATATGAATATAATGATACGTTTGAAAAATACTGTTTTTGCTAAGTTAGTTTTTTCTATTAGCG
>DAOUUM010000337.1 GCA_030668165.1 Candidatus Heimdallarchaeota archaeon | reverse complement strand
GTCCACATTGTTGTGTCAACATTCCAACCTACTCCTTCAACCCATGTTACATCATCATTAGATATACCGAATTCCTTGATCTTCTCCTCAGACATCATAACAAAGCTCACAGCTCCATCTGCAACCGGTGAGATATCCAATAATCTCACTGGATCAGAGAGAAGCTCTGAATTAAGTACCTCATCCAGTGTCCATTTCTTACCCAGCATAGCTGATGGGTGATCCAGAGCATTACCTTTGTTCTTAACAGATACACTGGCAATATGCTCTTTGGGGATTCCATATGTTTCCATATATCTCCTCATCTCAAGAGCAAATATCCAGATTAGATTGGGACCAAGTGGTCGTTCAATCATGTTATCAAAAATTGTGAGGAAGGCAGATTGTGATGATGGTTGTACGGAACTCATCTTCTCTTCTGTGGTGATTAACATAACATCATGCATTCCAGATGCTATACTATACCAACCCTGAATTGGTGAGAAAACTCCTGTTCCACCACCAACATATCCTCGCATGGTGGGGAGATTGAAACCACCGGATCCATCTGTTAGGTATTCATGTTTCTGATGAACTCCATCAAACGCATCTGGTGCACTGCCTACAATGACACCATCCACATCTTTTCTTGTAATACCAGCATTATCTAGAGCCATTTTGGCGGAATAATAACATAATTCCTTAGCAGTTTCCTTGGCTCTTCTCTGAAATTGTGTTAATCCAACACTAACCATACCTACTTTTTTATTTTTCATAATCATTACTCCTTTGATAAAATAGCGAGTGCACCTGCAGTTGTGGGTACTCCTCTCCAGGAAAATGCCATTCCTGTCTTAACATCACTAACTTGACGTCTTCCAGCATGTCCTCTGATCTGCTCAACAAGCTCATATATCCTTTGCAAACCATTCACATCATGAGCATTACCAACACCAAGAACACCACCAGATACATTCACTGGTGTATTTCCGGTTCGGGCAAGCTCTCCATTCATTGCAGCTCTACCTGCTTCTCCGTTTTCAAAAACTCCTAAACTTTCAAGATGCTGTAATTCTTTGAATGCATAGGTGTCATCAATTTCAAAAATATCTATTTGATCTCGTGGATTGTTAATTCCTGCCATCTTATACGCTCTATCTGCACTTAGTTTTGCGTATTTTGCATTGGTCCAATCTCTAGTATCGAAATTAGGAGAATTGGTTGCATAGCTAATACCATTAATCCACACAGGATTAACATCCTTCTGTTTTACAATTTTCTCACTGGCCATCACCACTACAACAGATCCATCTACATTCTTTGAAATCTCCGCATCTTTGAGAGGAGATGATACCATCTCACTTCCAGCTATATCCCCTAATGTAGCCTTGGTTCCATATGCAGCTATTGGATTTTTCAATGCATTGTTATAATTTTTTACAGCTACCTGTGCTATAGCATCCTCAGTAACTCCAGAACCCTTCATATAGGCTCGTTTCTCAAGAGCAGCTGTGGAATGATGTTGTGCATCAAATTGTCTAGTATATAGGGGATCAAATGCAAAATTAGTAACTTGATTGTGGGTAAGCATATCAGAAGTTCTGCTCTGTGCCTGTACCACCGCTATATCATACATTCCAGTTTTTATCTGCATATAAGCTGCAGCCATTCCCTGGATCCCATCACCTGTAATTGTATGAACTGTTCTCTGTGCAGCACCTAACTGGTCTGGTGCATACTCATCAGTAATCGATGTACCCATATTGAAATCCTCTTCACATGAGATAAATGTATCTACCTCTGTACGGGGATTGACATGGGCATCGTCATAGGCTTTTACAGCTGCTTGATAAACCATCTCTTTGTAAGATAGTTCTCTTATTGCTGATCTAAAGCCCTCAACTCCAACGCCTATTATGGCAACTTTTTCCATATTTTCACCTTTAATAATCCAACCCCTCAATGTAAATATGAGGGGTCACGATTGGAAATTAAATCCAAACTAGGATTCCTTTCCTTAAACAAATGATTTAATTGAATGATCATTATAACTTGTCGGTTTCCAATATGTAAATTCGCTAAAATGAGGAATTCGTGAAATGAAATAACCAATTCAATATATAATATTCTTATTTCTTTTTGATAGATAATAAATAATTATAATTAATCATAAGAAATTCAATTTTTGTTAGATTATGGTTAATTAAGTATTGAGATTTGCAATTTATTACAAAGGTAATATTTGTAAAGAAATTATAAAAATGATAATTTAATTAATGATAGAATTAGGTTTAAGCATAGTAATGACAACTCCTTTATGTATTTGCTACTCAATATTTACTTGTACACAACAAGAAAGTGATGAAATGGCTGAGGTAACAGAAATACTCCTAGGAGTTTTAATTATACTTGTGATTATTCTAATTTATTTTGAGATACAAGGTAGAAAACATGAGACTGATATTAATTCTAAATTAGAAAAGAGTGCTGATAAATCAATTGGGTTGAGTAGTACCATAGAGGAAAAGGCTAAAAATTTTTATGATGTGATGGATAAAATAAAAGGCACTGTGGATGGACATTCTGACGATATTGAGAATTCTATGAAAAATCTAAATAATTTCCAGGATAGGTTAAGTAGTGTTCAAAATCGCACATTTGGTGAAACTAAAGGAAAGGGATTATTAGGAGAAGCGTTGGTGAGAAATTCATTTGAGATTATATTTGGAACGGATACTCAAGGTAGTATTTGGTTTGATCCAAAAAATAAAGATAGCATAATTGATGGAATTCGAGAGGATCTTAAAGAAATTAGAATTAATCCTGATTTTTTACTTAAATTGGACAGAGAACACTGGATTGTAATTGATGCAAAAACATACCTCCTCGGAGCGGAAGCATTTGAAAGATTAGTTGAATTCGAGAAGGGAGACAAAGATAGCGGTTCAAAATCACAAGTAAGAAAGGATATTGATGCTTGGATTAATCAAATAAAGGGTTCAGCCAATGAATTAATTAAAAAGGGATATCTCGAGGAAAATAATCTTCAATTCCTCTGGATTGTTGCCCCCGATAAACTCGTTAATTACTATTTACAGAAAAATGAAAATATGTTTATTATCGATAAACGTGCAATGTTGGTATCCTTCACCGGATTTAACTGGGCTCTTATGGAACTAAAGGCAAGAAATCTAACAGGTGTGACCTCGGTATTGGCAATAGAGAATACAGAATGGGTTGGGGATCTAAAAAATGCAGCTATTTCAGCAAGAGATCTACAATCAACCTTTCAAGACTGGACAAAATCAATCACTGAAAGTCTTAACCAATTAACTGAAATTAAAGATCAATTGGATAGTGGTGATATGGATGATAAAGTGAGAGATTTTGTTATCCTTGTAGAATCAATAGCTAAAAATATTGAAGATTTACATATGACGGATTACAATCCAAAAATTAAAAGAAATTATACCTATGAACCAGACAAATAGCCTAATTTCTATTTCAAACTCTTCAATAGTAGGTTACAAATATAGCAATCTAATTCTGAATAAATCCGTAGGATTGAATTTTTAGAAGATTATATAATCCATGTGGATTTAGTACACAATTCTGATAATTTATTTAATAATAAGGATTCTATCGGGTGCAAATCCAATAAACTAAATTTGTCAATGTGTACTTCAAGTATGTCACGATAAATAATACACTCAAATCGAGTAAATTGTTATTGTCTAGTAATTTATATCTGATTTTGTCAATAAGTTCATAGTGTATCCCAGTTATATAGACGATAATGTGGCAAGGCCTATTGCAGGTATCGTATTCACCCTAACACTAGTAACACTAGTCTTCGATCATGACAAAATCTGCCATGATGATTGAAGTCTAAATAATTAGCTTTCCAATCTGGGTGACGGATAAGTGAACGTCACACCGATTAATAAATAATTATG
>DAOUUM010000421.1 GCA_030668165.1 Candidatus Heimdallarchaeota archaeon | reverse complement strand
ATCCTTGATTTCCATCAGTACAATCTCCTCACCATATAATCTATATTCATCCAGTAAATACTCTATATTGTACTTGATGGCCAAAATTCTTAATTCTAGATCAATCTCTGAGCTTTTCAAAATTGACTGTACTACCTTCGCTGATTCTACCTTATTCATCAATCTGGGGCCTATTCTGAGCTTTAATGCCTCGATGAATTTGAATCGGAAATTGATAAGAGGAATCTCAGGATTTACACCAACAATATTCTCGAACTTCTCATAATACTTCTTGAATTCATCACTGGTATCATTTTTCTCAATTTCTATGCGGAGTAGATTCAGCAGGATTCTTGATTTGAAAACATCGTTATCATTATCCTCACTGTAACTATATGACTCTTTGAGCAAATACTCTCCTATTTCCAATCTACCCAGTACAAAATAAATGATACCAGCAAGGAATTTACTTCTTCCTATTCCCTGCGCATTGTTCAAGCGTACAAATATATCCTGAGCTTCTTCATAATATCGCAGTGATTTTTCATAACTTCCCTGCAAATAATAGGTGTAGCCAAGGGTAATTTTGGTGGTTGCAATCTCAATTTTGTTACCATATTTAATTCTTAATTGCAGAGCATCCAGAAAATGATTTTGTGATTGGATGGTATTTCCCAATTCTGTATTGTTCAATCCAGTTAGATGGGCCAAAGTGCCCTTGCATCTCATAATGGTGGAGGTAGCGTCCAAACTTTCACGGTCAATAATTTCGTAAATCTGGGATATTAGTTTTTCAGATTCATCATATTTGCCATTCCACCAAAACAGATAAGCATTGTTGGTATGAAACTCAACCAGCTGATAATCATTTAATATAAACCGATCTTTGTTTTGCAAAAGATCCACTATTAATGATGCTTTATCTAGATGGCCTTTCTCTCTCAATAATCTTAATTTTGAAAGATAGAGATGGATTTTTTCATCTTCTGATAAATCAGCGATATTAAATTTTTCATTAATTAAGTTGATAGCTTCATCTATCTGATTATTTTCGATATATGGTTCGATATTAATGGTAGATGGGCTATCCATTTGGTTACCATATCTAACAATTAATTATTTTTATTAAATAATTACTTTTATGGCTGAATTAATTATTTGAATTAACCACTTTTAATGCAAGTTCAAAAACCTGTTTCTTCTTCTCCAAATGCTCCTTCTGGTATTCCTCGATGGCATCTTTGAGATCCTTCTTGCAATAACCACACAGTAGCTCACCTGATAGGCATCTCTCCCTTCTATCAAGTAGTTGTTTATCTTCTGCATCGAATACAAATTTGAACAGATCATAGACCCTGCATTTATCAGGTTCTGCTCCCTTCTCTTTCTGTTCCTGAGCGGTATCTCTGCCTCCTGTGAGCGCATTATTGATCTTCTTCTTTATTGATTTGAAATCCTCATCCAGGGTGAATACGCTCATTGGCATACTCTTTGACATCTTTCCAGATCCATCAATACCCTGTAACATCAGATGGTAGGTGAAGGAGGGTAGGGTGAAACCAAACTTCTCCTGGAACACCTGTTTTCTGGCAATGTCCCTTGTCAATCTGCCATGTGGTGCCTGATCGGCACCGATTGGTGTCACGGTGGGCAGGGAACCGTTGATAATCTGAGGTCTTAGAATATCTGCAACCTGTATCAGAGCAGCATTGTAATACCCAACTCTTATTTTGTCTCCATATATTCCCTTGAGTGTATTCATAGTCACATGGCTCGAGAAAATATGACCGTATTTCTGAACGATTTGGTCTTCAGACTGTCTGTAAATAAAAGTTTTATCAGGATCGGTATCCAATCCCAGTGCGAATAGATCTGCAACATTATCAACCGAGATCTCAGTTGCCTTTTCAAAACTAAGACCCGAGGCTACATATGATTCAATATCCGCAATGGCAAATGAGACATCACCACCCATCTGCTGGAAATAGATCACTTCCAAAGCTGTGGTCATGGACCCAATATGATACTTACCAGATGGTTTGATACCTGTCATCACAGCAAATGGCTTTTGCTTATTAATGGCATCAACCACCGTTTGCAGGCCTGTGTGGCCGAACATAATTCCTCTATCCATAAAATAATGGCGTTTATTCTTGTCCAGTTTATCAAATATATTGCTGATGGGTTCTATTCCGAACTCATTAATTAGTCTATCATAATCCTTTACCACTCCTGTGCCAAGTGCATCCACTACGAGATTTTCTTGATCTGGACTGTCCGTTGTATGTGGTTCATTCGTCAATAAAATTAACTCCTAGTGCTTGCTTGCTTGGTAACCTGAGTAATAAGAATTCACAATCAGATATTATATCCATTCCAATGGCATAACACACACCAATTGTATATTGATTCAGTACTAAAAAAATACTTCGTTCATATTCAAATCAAAATTTAATTTTTTTTCTCAATTCAAATTTGTCAATCTATACCATAGAAGGCCGGTAATTATCTGTAGGATTTGTACTGTTGTACCAATAGATAGTCTTCTTAGTCAGCTTCATTTTGATCCCTAGTATTCTTCTTCAAGATTTACCTGATTGATGAATAATTTTGATCCTTGACCACATCTGCGTATATTATCCACGACCTCATACCAGCGATCTAGATCTCCAAATGGACTGGCTGCCCGGTGAGGACTAAGAATTACATTATCCAGTTCATGAAATGGGAAATCATAGGGGTATTTCTTTCCATCTACCTCATCAGGGGAGTAGTTGTACCATACATCTATAGCAGCTCCATGTATTTTCCTGTTTGATAGTGCATCATAGAAAGATTTCTGATCAATCACGGTACCACGGGCCACAGTTACTAGTATCAGATTTTCTTTCATCAGGGAAAACTGTTTTTCCCCGATCAAATTGGTGGTCTTGCTGGTTTGGGGGACCGCAATCATCAGGATATCAATTTCTGAAATAAACTCATCCAATTGATCTGAATTATATCTGGAGTAGTCTGTCGGATATGAATAATCAGAATCCTTTGACCAGTTGTTTCTCAGAATTGAGAATTTAACATCATAACCGGATAAAAATTTATGGACCTTTTTATTTATTGCTCCATAGCCCAATAATCCAATATTCCTGTTTTTAATGGGTATTGAAGCAGCATCCTTATCTCCCTTTCT
>DAOUUM010000512.1 GCA_030668165.1 Candidatus Heimdallarchaeota archaeon | reverse complement strand
CTCATGTATATGTACCAAATGTAAGAAACTGATCTATGTGGAGTGTACATGAATGGAAGATGAATTTCCCCCAAATCAAGAATGTACAGATTGTCAAGCTTTACTACCTCCCATTCATCCGTCTAACTTCTGCAATACTCTGCGTGCAATGAAGAATTGGATTGAATGTGGTATAGCTACCGATGAACAACTGAAGGAATACATAGAACTAATGCAACTTACATTGTATGAGAGACATAAATGAATGATCTGGAAGAGTATGAATTCATATTTGAACGAATTCATAATCGTAAACCCAAATGGACATTCGAGGAGATAAGCAAGACACTCAAATGGACCAACAAGAGAACAGGAGAACCACTAACAGACAGGAAGTCAGCACAGAAGAGATATAGAAGACTATGCAATTCTCTGAATAAACAGTACAAACCTGCACAGAAAATCAAGAAAAAAGAAGCATCCACAAAAGTTGATAGGGAGTCAAAACCACTAGATAAGGATAAAAAAAAAGAATATGATTTACTGAATATGACAGATATAGAGATACAGGCAATACCATATGGTGAGATAGAACCCACTCTCTACAAATCAGATATGAACAATGATGACTGGATCGATCAATTCATGGTGTATAATTATACTATGGATATCAACCCTGATCTCGAGATAAAAGATGATGAGTTGGAACAGGATGATTATGGTAATTTCTTCATACCATACAGTGTGGATGATTTCACATACCAATCAATAGATCCTGAGATTGTGAAGGCACACAAGAAGAAATGGAGATTAAAATATCTATCCCAATTATCAGATGCACTGTGGAATTACTCAAGAGCAATGGGACTATTACCCAGAGGATATGGAAAAACTGAGAGAGTGATAGCCCTATTCATCAGATGGATTCTTGAGGTATTTCTACCTCTAATGGTTATAACTCCCAAAGCCACACACTCGGCAAAGATCCTATCCAAGATAGAGAGAGCAATCAAACACCCATCAATAAGAAGATATTACGGAGATGTCATATCAGGTACCTCATACTCAAAGGATGGAATGATACTCAAATACAGCGATAAGATAGCATGGCATCACCTGGATTATCCATTGGAACTGTACACATTCAAATCAGCGAAAGAGGGGGCCCACCCTGCTTGGTTGCATTTTGAAGATGTGTTTCAACAGGAGGCCAAGAGTATAGATGTGACCATCTCCCTGATAACAGAGTTTGAGAACAAGTTTATACCTATGCTATCAGCAACATCCAAATTCACACTGACTGCAACCAGGTATGGTGTTACTGATTTCTACAATTACCTTATCAAAATACAGAAGATTCCAGTACTGCATATAAGAGCAATGGACGATGATAATGTGGAATGGTTAGCATGTCCAAGATTCACAAAGCACTATCTAACAGAGTGGAAAGATAAGAATCCTGATAGTTTTGAGACACAGATGAATAACAATCCCATACCACCACAGGGTTTGTATTTCCAGCTATCAGATTGGAAACCCATCACTCTGATACCATCTCCTGTGACTGTATCCGGATACTATGGTTTCCTAGATCCTGCAGAGGGATTAAGTGATAGTGCGGATAACAGTGCAATAAGAATAGTTGCCATTGTTGATGGTAAATCATTAACTGTTGATGGAATCGTTGGTAAATTCAAACAAGATGAGTTACTAGATTGGATGGAATTCTTTCAGAAGAAATACAAAATGTATGAGTTTCATGTTGAGAAGTTATTTGGATTGGGAGTCACACTATCACACAAACTTAACCATTTCAATAATATACGGTACTATACCAGGACCCAACCAAAAGCAAAACATATGAGGATCAAAGCACTGAGAGGATTCTACAGGAGAGGATTGATCAGGATAGTCAAGACAATAGAGGCATATGAGGGAGGATTAAAGATGGGATTCTACAAACAATCACGACTGGAGTATCTATCATACGAGGCTGACAAGGATAGTTCAGCCAGTAGGAAGGATGATTGCCTCGATACTGAGGGGATGGCACTTGATATACTTGCTCCCTATCTGTATGTTGAGAAAAAGAAGATAGTTGATATTGAACCAATGAGAATAATTGGCTAAAATACACTATCGCTCCCTAATACATATATACAACAGGGGTAATATATAATTATATGATAGCAGATATTATAAAAGCATTGGAAAATTACAAAATAGTAATTAGTGAAATTCCACATTCAAGAACAGTGGTTGAAGATAGTTATCTAGGTCGTTCTAAAATTCAAATGTGGAATACCTACACAATAAGTATAGAGAAGAAGGTTAATGAGTAATGCAACTGACTACCACCACCCAGAAAAGAAACTCGGGTAGATTCAGATTTG
>DAOUUM010000441.1 GCA_030668165.1 Candidatus Heimdallarchaeota archaeon | reverse complement strand
ATTCTCCTTATTCAATTCACCTATCGTCTCTGCATCCTTGGCATTTTCCGTAATTTTCTTTAACCAAACTTCAACCTCAGAAAATAACTCACTCCAGGTATACGACAACTCGATTACTTCACCAACAACCGAACCAAGAATAGGTAGTAATATTTTGATCGTTATATCATCTTCACTATATGTATCCTTTATCCCTCCATAGGCATATATCCTTTCACCTTCTAGATCCTCACATCCACAAGAGGTAAAGTGATCCTCACATTCCTCACATAACGGTGATATTTTATCATCTAATCCAGTTTTGTCCAGTTTATAATTATCCAGTTTGTCGTCAATCTCACTCAGCACACTATCGATAAATCCGAATTTCTTGCATTGGGATCCGTAACTTTTTATCATTTTCTTCACTTTTGGATGGCTCTCATTCCTGTTGGAGTACAGTTTGAATACCAACTCATCTGCAACCACATCTATATCTACTACTGTGTAAGTATCCGGTTTTTTGTGTGATAGTACGGGTACCAGTTTTATTTTGAGATCATCTCTGATTCCACGTAGCACCCACAGAGTTCCAAGATCCTCCTGGAAAATCGTTTCATCATCTTCATCCAATGATATCTTAAGATCATATCGGTAATTATTTGAAACTATAAATCCAGTATTGTACAGATAACTCACATCATATCCATATAACCCACTCTGATAATATAACCCCAGTTCATTTTTGATATCAATATCCTCACATTCCAGCTCCCAGCAACTAAAGTGCTTCCAAAATCCCTCTCTTCGCTCATTTTCCGTTGCGGGTACCTCCCAGTATTCCCGTCCATTGAGCATACAGAAGTCGTTATTGTGTTTTAGTTTGCATTTTATTGTCTCACCTTCCATCGTCAGGTAATCAACTATCGTCTCGATATCCTCTGGGCTATCAATTTTACATCTTTCATCCTTGTAGAATATAGCCCTTATTATGCCTAAATCTCCCCACACAACATCATACTGTCCCCAGCGGATAGTCACCAAACGATCTTCCTGTTCCATCTCGATCTCATTGGTATTCAGATCACTAAGTAACTCGCTCAGATCAGAATAACTCCTTGGACTAAGATCTTCATCATTGAAATTCATAGATATCTCATCCTCAACCAGTTTCAATGTGATAATCACTTCATACTCACTGGATTTATCCTCAGTTTCTATCTCAATTATCTCCGATGGCTCAATAACTTCATCACTACGATCCTGTTGAAGGGTGGTTGATAATTTGATATAGCTGTTTGGATTATACCTTATCCTAGCATATATCTCCCAGCCACCCTTGTATTTCCACAGGTACTCGTCATCACCATATTCTGTGATTTTTACCGGTATTTTATCATACTTGTCCAGTTTATTCGGAATATATGTTTCAAATTTGATTTTATTAAACCTGTTAAAACTCAATTTGTATGCAAATCCCTTGAAATCATCACTGAAGTGAAAATACGTGTGATCCTTGATCTCAACCATGTATCCCCTGTACTTATCCACATGTTGAGGTACCTTATCATAACCACTTGCAATCCTATCTAGCTGATGGATTATCTCTTTAATATTGAACTTGCTAATCCCCTGGTAGGAGTATCCAGTAGAGAGTAGCAACCATGAGGAATAGTATCTCCACAGATATCTCAGTTGATAATCCACCAAGTTGGGATATGTTGATTTTATTGATAATAATGCAAGATCAAGCCATAATGAATGCAACTTGAACTCTTCAAATCTTATTTTTTTAATATGATTGATATAGAAACTCCACTTATCATCAAGAGTGAGTCTGATTATACCGTATCTATCTTCTAATTCATGATACTTGGTATTATCCTGATCAGTTGGATTGTAATTTATCATGTATATTGCTAGTTCCTGCAATTCATAATTGAAGCGATTATCAATGATGTAATTACCCACTAACCAGTTGAGATTGGTGAATTCAAGCCTGAATTCAAATTCCCTTGGATTAGGTGGTAATCCACTTGAGTTGGGAAATCTGTATCTTGATTGATATCTCCTCCTACTCTTGAATTGTTTGATATCCTTGTATTTTCCACGAATATATCTTATCCCGTAGTTGTATTTTATTCTCGATACTCCATTCACCTCAATATCAGATAACTCGATCACATTCTTATCATTATTATCATAATGTGCCAGCAGATCATATGCATCGCTGATATAATTTTCGAACTCGTTTTCTATCAGATGATCCAAAGGGATGGATTTCGATCGGGATTGTCCACATCTATTCTGAGAGTAATGTTTTGCCATATGTCTGAGTCCAGCTACCTGAATGATATCAGCATTGTATTTTGATAATTTCTCCCTAATTATTACTCTCAGATTGTCATGGCTGGGGGCGCTTGATTTCAAGTCGGGACGTCTGGGACGAAGTGGCAGATCCCATATTATCTCAGATGGTTTCTCTGGATAGTATTTGGAGTAGGGGAATACTCTGCGCATTTGGTAAATTCTTGATGTTCTCTCATCCTTTCTTGCAGTATCCATGAGATATACATCATAATACCGAAGTTCATGGAGTATTTTGTTTTTCATCTCATATGCCTGTCTGTCAATCTGTCTGATCTCAGACCATCCGGTAACAATCACCGGACTGTGTCTTATCTCTGATAAATCATCAGTGATTATCAAACGATCAAGATTATCAATTCTCAATCTCTCCGTGGTGAATTTGCCAAGCATCCCCAGTATATCTATAACATAGATATCATCATCATACTCTTTTTTCAAAATATTAATCAAATTGGAATGACCTGATATCCATGCGGCAATATTCCCGTAGTTAATATCTGATGCCACTGATATAAATAGAT
>DAOUUM010000059.1 GCA_030668165.1 Candidatus Heimdallarchaeota archaeon | reverse complement strand
CTCACAGGCCATGCATTCGATGCAGTCTTCCTGTCTTGCAGGAGCTGCTTTCTTTGCAGATGCTGCATGACCCTCATATTCCACCCATTCAAATACCTCTTCTGGACAGACATCTACACAGGCTCCGTCAGCAACGCATATATCGAAATCCACGGCTACATTATCACCATGAATGCCCAACTTGGCTGGTGGAGTGAACTCACCCCATATTGAGTATTTGTATTCCTCATGTTTACTTGCAACTGATAACTTATCTTTAAAATCTGGATCGATTTGTGACATTTTAGTAATACCTCATCAAGTTACACTATAATGTAACTTTCGTAGTACCTTGCTCATTTGTCCTTTAAAGTGTAGCGAATAATGAGAGAAAAACAATATTAGATTCGTTGAAATGATAACAAAATTTTTGGATTTTGGATTTATAAACTATTTAATTTATTATTTATTACCAAGTCTTGAATTTTAGCAATATATTGTTTCATTCATCTTTTACCTGGTACATTTTTGAATAAATGCTATCTCTTTTTCGATTCTCACCTTGTAACTCGTCTCTATCGATCTCCATTCTGACCTGGGTCCTGTTCCCAAAATATTTTTCAACCAGTAATCTCTTTTCCTGCATATTCAGTTCATTCTTTTTCTCTGTTGGGGATACCTGTCTCATATAATTCTTGGAGGAGAATAGAATCATCGTATCTTTATCCAGGAAAAGTGAGTAGTAAACCACGCCATAAAAAAGCAATATAACTAAAAACAGTTCCAATCTAAATAGGGAGATTATGATTACTGGAAGCGTGCTAATCACCACACCATGTTTTGAGAGACTGTGATAGGATGACAAGGCAACGCTGCTGACATATTGTAGAATCCCCAGTGAGAGATATAAAATGAGCAGAGTCAGAGATTGGAACAGATAGGTGAGAGAGACAACCACCAAAATCACTGATGATAGCATTAGTACATAGATCGTTAATCTGAGAAGCATTGTATGCTCCTTCTCAATCCATTCAAATTCACTTCGATCTTTTGGATAGAGGATTTGTCTAGGTGTGGATGATTTTTCCTTGTAACGATTATAGATGAATGGAGCACTATTGCTTATTCTCTCTCCACAAACTCCACAAAATAATGATCCATCTGGTAATTCTGAACCACATTCATTACAGTTATTCAATAAATTGTTTGGGGATTGGTCATATATTAAGCTATTCAAGATTGGGGATCAAATTTATTTATTCAGTCTCAATTGCTACTGCAACCATATAATTCTTGGTTTTGAATAATCGGCTCGATGTCTTATCAAGAAATACCAGATAATAGAGGAAAGCATAGGGCAATATCGTCAAGAGACCAAAATAACTTCCTGCAATAACATATAGGATCAAAACTGGCAGTGTGGAGATCAGAAGATACCATCTAATCTTGGGATCAAAATTACTCATCTGCTGGGCAACAAATATCTGAAATGCACTGAAAAGAGCGATCAATGCGGCTAATATAACGGCAGATATATTTTCAAAAGCACCTGAAGAGGTCAGGTTCATCAATGAGATAAAAATGTTGACGAAGGCACTGAATACCAGCAGATACTTTGCATAGAAGAGAGCAGATGTCTCCTCCTTAATCATCCATTCATGTCCTTCGGGTAGTATATAATCCTTTGATCTCTCTGAAATAATTTTTGTGCTATCGGGGGTTTTCTCTGCCATAAGGTGGATTTATACATTCTAATATAAAATATTTAGGAGGATCAATCATCCTTGTGGATTTTATTTGTCACTAATTTTTGCCAATAAATCAAATGTTAATAGCAAGATTATTGTTTGTGTAATATCGCCTGTCTTAATCATACTAGTTATGAGGTTAAACTTATGGTAGATAAAATATATAAAGTAATCGAGCTAATTGGAACTTCTAGTGAGAGCTGGGAGCAAGCAACACAAAATGCTGTCACCGAGGCAGCAAAAACTCTAAGAGACATTCGCATCGTTGAGGTAATAAAACAGGATGCTAAAGTCAATGATGAGGGGAAAATTGTCTCTTACAGATCCAAACTGAAACTATCCTTCAAATTTGTCAGAGATGATTAGGAAAGAATTATTGCGTGGATCAAGTTAAATTGCTATTCATTCATTGTTACAAAGGTGAAATCATTGTTCAGGTAGATGTGAGGGGATAATATTAGGATGTTGAAATTTATGCTTGGTATCCTCATTGATCAAATTAGCATATAAAATCTGGATAATCGCCTGGGTTATGAATCCATAATATATTACACCTAAAAGGGTAAAAATGCTTGGTTGAACTGATAACAGGGATAAATAGAAGAAGAAAGGAACTATATATGAACTGAAAAATACTAGCGAAAATGCGGTTCCACCGATAATAACCCCCCTAGCCGTGGCATTGTACTGGTAGTAATAATAGGTGAGAATAAAAATCAAAAGCCCCAGTCCAATCATAAAAGAGCCGAGAATGAAATCAAAAGTTGATGGGCGTGCAATATAACTGATTGCCTGTCTCCCAAGTAACAAAAATCCCAGCAAAATCAGGTTGATCACAGATCTTTTCATCGCCTTTGGTTTTTGATTATACTTCTTCTGAGCCTCAGATTCATAATCATTCATAATTGGGAGATAATGATCAAGTATTAAAAGCTAATTTGCCCATTCACAATATATCGATATTTTACTCAGCAATTTATTTCATATATGGGGAATGAAATCAGAGGATATTACTTCATCACCCCTAATCTTCCTCAACAATCTATCTGATTCACAAATATTTACAAGATTGACCTCGATACCCTTTTTGACTATACTCTCAATTGATTTCAATTTGCCATACATTCCACCAGTCACATCTATGCCAGCACTTCCACCAGCAGTTTCAAGATACTGCTTGATCTGGTTTGGTAGTATCTTAGCTATTAATTTTGCATCCTCATGATCATTTGGATCCTTATCAAACAGTCCATCAGTATTGGAACCAAATATCACCCTGACTTTCCTTCCCTTATTCTTGAAATACTCGGCTAGAAGATTAATTATTCTGTCGCCTGAGATCACCCTGAACAGGTTATCAGTATCAAAGGCCATGTCTCCATGCAATATGGGGACCATCCTGTTCTTCAATGCATATTCTACCGATTCAAACATGATATGAGCCTCCTTATCTGGACCATCACTCACCAGTGTGGAGGATATGGAAACTGGAAAGGGATCGATCTCAATTTTTATAGCCACGTTGGCAATAAAACTGGTTAATTTCATCATGGATAATCGTATCTTGGATATTGCTGAAATTTGTTTATCCAGCCTGATTTTATCACTTTTTCCATTAACGAGCTCGTAATCCTTGGCAATAATATGGGCAAAGGATCCAGCTCCATGTATAATAATGGGCGTGATACCACTTTGTTTGATCTCCCTCATTACCTGTTCGATAATACCCTCCTTGAGGGTATATTCTCTATTCTTATCCGTTATGGCGGCTCCACCCAGTTTTATTAGTATCAGATCCTCCAAATTACTCACCTATTCTTACCCCCTCCACAGACATAGATGCGATATAAACATCTGCACCCATTGATTTGAGCTTGTCGCTAATCTGTATAGCCTCCCGATTATCACGTATCAGGGCGATCATGCATCCACCACCACCCGCACCGGTTAATTTTGCGCCCAATGCACCATTATTTCTTGATACCCAGATTAATCTTGACAGGAATTCATGTCCAACTCCAATTGAATCCAGATAACCCTGGTTGATATTCATTAACTGACCCAGTTTATGAATATTATTCTCTTCAATAGAATTGATTGCTTCTATGGACAAATCACCCATCAATTTAAGAGTGGGATTAATCAGATCTGGGAATTGAGTTTTCAGATCGGCTACTCCAGATACCAATTTTTTGGTATCTCGCTCTATCCTGGTATTTGCAATGATCAGGGAGAATGATTGCTTCAGTTCTTTTAGATCGATGGACGAGTCTTTGAATACTAACAGGCCACCATAAGTGGCAATTGAATTGTCAATTCCCGATGGTTGGCCATGAATTATTTTCTCTGACTCAAATGCCAATTCTGATATCTGGGATTTTGATAATTCTAAATCAAAAAGATCCATCACTGATGCGATTGTAGACACAGCCAGTGCTGCAGAACTACCCAGACCTGCAGAGATTGGAATATCACTCTGGATCTCAAGATATACACCCCTGTTTTTATCAGGTAAGAGTTTGTAGACCAACAAGGCAATACTATCCGTCCCATCAGCCAATTCAGTATCTAATGACCTCAATTGATCGAACGTGTAATTGCTCACTGTGTTCAGATCCTTTGCATCTATAGTGATACCCTCTGCAATCTCTCTTGATTCCACCCTACATCTTAAACTAATTGCTACCGCAATTGCCGGTAAACCATAGACCACACTATGCTCTCCTGCCAGTATAATTTTACCTGGAGCAGAACCAATTCCAACCTTCATTGTAACTAAAAGGTAACTATTTTGTCAAATTATAAATATTTTCAATGATTGTAATTCCAAGAGCGTAGTAATTTAATGTCTGAGTACTTTAAAGCTGAAATCTTCAAGTGATAATCCAAGTTCTTCATCCTCGCCGATCTCTCCTCTTTCTCTGAGAACTTGAGTGGCTAGTAGCAGGTAAACCCTGGCCAGTGCACGTCGACCTTTGTTATTTACTGGAATAACCAGATCCACATTTGATGTGATATTATCACTGTCACACAGACTAATCACTGCAATATTCATTGCAATTGCCTCTTTTAGTGCCTGTTTATCTCCACGAGGATCATTCAGTAGAATTACCTTTGGTTCAATAAAATGTTTTGATCTTGGATTTGTAAGTGTTCCAGGAACAAATCTACCAGGAATAGCTGTGAAATTGCACAATCTTGCCATTTTGGTTGCAGGAACGGTACCATATTGTCGACTTGAGAGAATTGCAACCTCTTCAGGGTTGAATGATGCAAGCATTCTTGCAGCTTGTCTGATCCTCTCGTCAGTTTTCTGTATGTTTAAAACGTATAATCCGTCTTTTCTCACACGGAATACAAAATTTTTCATGTTCTTTGTGGCTATTGTTGTTCCTATGTGAACTCCAGAAGTAAGATAATCTTCGAGGGATATCAATAATTTTTCCTCTTCTATCTCATCTTGGAATAATGCTAAGTCTACAGAACTCATCCTTATTCATTCAATTAATTTCTATTTTTAAACCATTTAGTTATATAACAATAGCTGAGTTAAGTATCAATCCATAAATATTGTTCACTTATATCTAGACAAGTTGAATTGATTAAATATTGGTATTTACCATTTTTTAATTGTATAGGTCTTGACTCTTATATTTTTTATTTTGAGTCGAACTCTAATATTTTGCATTTTCATAAAAACAATTTCAGCGAACTGTTGGAAGTAATCAAGCATTTAGTTGTATTAATTGTAAATAACGAACACAGAAAAGGTGTGCAGAGCCGATACAAAATATTTATTAGAATTGTATATACAGCTAAATAAATTGAAAGTGAATATTCCAAACCCATCAACTTATAGATTTGCAGTTGCTGGCGTTTTGACACTAATTTCTCTAAGATTGGTTATGTACCAGGCATCAACCACACTGTTACCCCCAGATATATTACTAGGTCCGGTATTAATTCTACTGGGATATACAATCTCACCATTACTAGGCATAGTATATTTAAAAACTAAAAAGCCATTTCCCCATAAAATTTTCATGATAATTGCCCTGGGTTTATTGATTATTTGCTCCGTGCTGACTAGTGGCCCCTATTTATTGCTAACAACTTGGCTATTCTCAGTCTTATCCTGGACAATATTCTATTCCTCATTAATTTACGATTTCCAACGGTTAAATAAGCATGGAAGATATTTCTCAATTATTTTGATGGTGATAGTCGATGTAATCTCAAGATATGCAAGTATTGGAACTACCTTAGCCCTGAAAGCAGATATGGTTTCCATAGTATTACAGGCCTTATTTAGCATTATTGTGCTTTATTTGGCTTACTCGGAAAAATTGAGCTCAGACGAATCATCACCTCATCAAATGAATTATCCACTAATTGCAACATTTACCCTTGCAAATTTTATATTGCTAAGGTTCTCAATTAATATCAGTACGACTCTATCTTATTACGGCTCAACAAGTGTATTTCATTATATATTAATGACTTTTCTGTTTATCCTGTTTCTTATATTATTCACGAGTACTTTGATTACAAAGTACATATTATCAAATATTGGGTGGATAGGCAGTCTAATCATAATTGGCGCAATGATAATTCTAAGTGATTTTGGAGAGGTACCACCATATATTCTAATTTTCGTAACAATTAGCATAGCGAGATTACTAGTAGAACTGGGTTCAAATAGTGATACAGGAAATAGTTCGATAAAATTAATTGGCTCTTCGATTTTTTTTACATCTCTTCTTTTCATATTGTTCCTAATAACATATTATGGTGGAACAAATCTTTTACTTCTAATTCCTATTATTTACTTCATATATGTAAGAATGCCAAATTCCTTGACGAGTGTGCATCAATTGACAAATAATACGAAACTAATACAAAAAATGATACTCGTTACTTTCTTTGTATTAATTCTCCTTACACCAGTAATTTTTATTAATAATCAACCTGGGCCTGTAGAGGAAGATCAATTTGGTGTGATGACATATAATGTTCAGTTTGGGATTAATTCAGAGGGAGAATATAATCCAGATGAAATTGCAAACTATATAGTCAACAGTGGAGTTTCTGTTGTTGGTTTGCAGGAGGTGACAAGAGGTAGCTTACTAAATGGCAATGGGGATTTATTACTTCAGATTGCAAGGATCCTAGAGACCAATGGATTCAAATATTCTGTAGTTATGGATAATCCAGCTGAAATTTTCACAAATGTGATATTCAGCAAATATCCAATTGTATCATCCTCTCAGATGTATTTCTCAGAGAATGGAGTGTACAGAAAAGGAATAATCAGTGCAACTCTAGATGTAGAAGGAAATGAAATTTTATTTGCTGTGACTCATCTCACGCATATTTACACTATTGATGGAAATGCATCAAGAATGGCTCAAGCATACGAAATCATAGATTTCTTTGATTACTCTAAGCAAATTATTCTTGTTGGTGATATGAATGTCGAGTTCCAAGATACTGAGGTTCAGATAATAACAGATGTGTTTTATGATAATTGGGGGCATTCAGATAGTAGTGGTTATTCCTGGCCAGCACCTAACCCTAATCAAAGAATAGACTACATATTCACTTATGGATTAAATGCAACCTCGATAATCACAGATCATGATGCACTATTTTCAGATCATTATCCAATTATCGCTTGGTTTTAACAATCTTATAGAATTTAAAGCACACTTCCTCAAGTTTCTTAACATTAACTTATTCCTATTTTTATGGATAACTCTTTCAAATAGTTTATAACTTTAGAATTTTAAATAAATCTGAATGCTTATTCCTGTAAGATGTTTCTCTTGTTCCACAGTTGTTGGAGATAAATACGAAGAATTCAAAGAACGAGTTGATCAGGGCGAGAAGCCAAATAAGATACTTGATGATATTGGTCTGTTCAAGATCTGCTGCAGACGTATGCTTGTTTCACAGGTTAACCTTATAGACGTTATATTACCCTATTCTGATTAATATATGAAAGATTTGGATTTAAATGAACAATAAAAGTCGAATTTCAAAGATTCTCGAATTGTTATATGATGAGTATCCCAAATCCAAGGTAAGCTTGGACTACCACAATCCATATGAATTACTAGCGGCAGTCATCCTCTCAGCACAGTCAACAGATAAGGGTGTAAACAAGGTACTTCCGGAACTTTTCAGGAGATTTCCGGATGTGTACTCCATCAGTCAGGCTAGTCCGGAGGAAATCAAACCATATATCAAGACCATAGGGTTGTACAATAACAAGGCTAAATTTCTAAACAATATGGCTAAGAAAGTGGTTGCCGATTTTGATGGCAGTATCCCCCAAACCATGAAAGAATTGATCAGCCTACCGGGAGTGGCAAGAAAAACAGCTAACGTTGTGCTGGGAAATGCCTTTGACAAGCCTAAAGGAATTGCTGTGGATACGCATGTCATCAGATTAACCAACAGAATGGGATTTGTGGATACAAAAAATGCGGTAAAAATAGAACGAGAACTTGTGAAAATAGTATCTAAGGATAAATGGACAAAACTTACCATGGTATTTATTGATCATGGCAGAAAAGTATGCGGCAGAAAGCCAAAATGTGATGAATGTGTGCTGGCAGATTATTGTGAAAAGATTATTCTAGAAAGTTCTTGAACGTAAATGTCTATCCTTTAATTTTTCAATCTTAGCTATATCTTCATCAATTTGTTTGCATGATTTTTTCTTTTCCTCGTACTGATCTTTTATCTGATGCAATTTCTTGGATTTTATTGTTAGATCTCTTTTGACTTTGAGGATTGATGTTTTGATCTTTTTCAGTTCAGCTTCCAGTTGAAAATGTTTCTCACCTGTATCCTTCACCAGTCTTTTGCTGGCCAATTTTTGAGATACTTTTAACGTATCAAACTCTGAATTAATTGAATTGAATATATCTCTCGAGCAATTGTATTCCTCTTTGATCTTATCCAATTCAACTAAAATCTCATTTTTTGCCTTCAAATGCTCATTGATCTCTGTCTGAATGCCGGTGGTATTTTTGTAATCCTTTTGCAATCTTTCAAAATATCTGACCAGATAATTACTTGATTGGTGACGTTTTCTGCTGGCAACTTCCAAGTTGGATATTTTGTAGAGAAATTCGGTGAGATCTGACAAGAAAATCAATTGTGTCTGACCAATCCTATCATTTGATTCAGGGATGCTGGTCACGATAAAAGATTCCACTGTGTCACACTCATATTTCTCCCTGATGTAATTCTCTTTTATTTCCAGTTTATCAACTGCTTTTTCATAGTACTGCTGTCTGATTTCAGATCCCTGTCTCCAGACCCAACCCTTCCAGAATGAAAAATCCTTGACCTCAAAAGTGATCAGCCTGCCTGGATTCTTGGTAGATTTGGCGATGATATCTATCTCTGTGATTACCTCAGAACCCTCGAATATAACATCTCTATTAGAATCTAGGACTTTCCAATAACCATTATCCTCAATCACATCACAAACAGCAAGTTCAGCCCTGCGTGATTTCTCATCCAGATGCTCACGGGTGAATCCCATGACAAACATGGTGAACATGGACAAAGCACCAATGCCCAGGAAATAATCCACTCTTTCAGCTACTTCGTCAGATTCAACCCTTAAACCTGCGGTAAATTGTGGTCTACGTTCCTCCCTGTCTTTGATAGGTGTTAATTTGTTCAACATCGCATCGGTAGTTGAATCCCTTTCCACACGTATGCGAACAATTCCCTCAGATTTCTTATCCAATTTGAGAGTTAACTTGGAATGGAAAACAATCAGCATCTCCTGTTCCGCATAGCTCAAGCGCTGCATAGCCCTGTAAAATGGAATAGGAGCACGGAGTAACATAATAATTGAGTTTTCCCAGTACAATCTCTTGACAGATGAGATCTTATTTGTGGGGTCCATCTTTCTCTGGGATTTGGATAACCTACCCTGCATGTAACGTTTTTTAACCACATCCATTTTGGAGCCAGTTATCTCCACATTGAATGTATTGAGATTACTGAAATGTATCTGACCCAAGTGGGTCTCACATAGTCTATCATCCTTCCAGCAGAGTAAACCATTACGTATTGATTCTTTTATAGTATGGAGAATCATCAATTCTGCGCCGAATTGACCTATTTCCACCGCATCAATGTCGATGGTGGACCCATCCTTAGTCTCCTCCCACTGCCATTTCTGGATGGAGAGGATTGCATTATCAATTCCAGTGAAGCTGGTTATTTCTCTAATATTAGGGGTAACCGTGTGTTGTTCTCTGACTTTGAGCAGATTTTTTATTAGATCAAATTTATTATGACCCACAGCCAAATTATATATTGCCGTTTTGCAATCCTGCCAACGTCTATCAAGCAACCTCGGAACCACTAATTCAACATTGGTGGTCTTGTTCATCCCGCTCACCATGCGATGTTAGACTTCGCTTGATTAACTCTGTGAAGGGTGAGGTGAAATTGCCATCAGACTTTAAAATTGGATTGCCCAATAAATCTGCGTTTATATTTTTATGTTTGTTTTCTTCATGCCGAGACCGTTCACTAGTGAATGTCTCAAAATTGAGAGTATATCGAATTATAGATTTCATTAATTTGTAATAGGTAGGTACTGATAAAAACAAGATGATATATATCACTTATAATGATATTAAGTGTTCTCAAACTTCATAACCATGTATCCAGGGTGTGAGAGCCTGTTGAAGTGCAAAATCAAAGAGATCAACCCTCAAAATTTTGTTATCGCTCAATACTGCTATGGCCCCACCTCTTTTCTTGGTATCTTTCTCACCGGTAATGATATCTGTAACAGTACCCAGTTCCACCTTTCCGCCCTCCAATCCCTCATACATCTTGATTGGTAATCGAACCATGGTTTCCCCACCGTTTTCAGAAACTTATACAATCTTG
>DAOUUM010000103.1 GCA_030668165.1 Candidatus Heimdallarchaeota archaeon | reverse complement strand
TAGCATTATTAATCGGTTTCTGAAACTCATTAAAGGCCAGGATACCATCTGATACCAGGAATAGTATTGCACCGAGAAATGAACTTAGAACTACCAAAGTGGGTACATTTTTTGTTATTATGAAAGATATACTAGCAAATAAGAGACTAACCAGAACCAGAGCATAGAGAAAATTGGAGATTAGAATTGCCGTATGTAATTTACTATTGTATCCGATCTTGTAATAAATAACCATTACCAGAACTAAATCTATAACAATGAGCCACCATTCAAATCCCGCATTCTTCAGCCTATAGAAACTGTAGATATAGATCATGTGAGCAATCCCAAAAATCATGGCACCATCTATTATCCTGTGTTTGGTTATCCTGATCACCTTGGCCATCAACAAATCTCCCACAAATGAGAAGATAATTGCCAGTAAAAATAGGAGGGTAATTGTGCTTGGAGTGATAATATAAGTGGTCAATGCCCCCAAAAGAATGAAGAACACACTGATCAAGAAATCTCTCTTCAATTTTGATCTCATCCTGATAATTAGGAAAATAATTGCGATGAGGTAAAATATAATGGAAAATAAAGGATCCACAGATAGAATAAACCCCATCTGTTAATTAATATATATTATCAAACAGAAGATAAAGGAAAATTATGAAAATAATACCTGATATTGGTATGCCCCACATATTACGCACTACTTATCCTTGTATTAATAGATAATTAACAATATTTAAACCATGCTTGATTTTGCTGATAATGAGGATCACAAGGAAGTGATTGGTGATCTGGTCTCACAACTTAGAATAAAGTCCATTCCCATGGTAAATACCCCTAAAATAAAACGAACCATCAAATCAAATCTGGAATTTGGGGAACAATACAGATTGTTGAATAACTACGTTTGTGTCTGTGGACATCGGATGGATAAGATTGAAAATGTATCCATGCCACAAGGGAGTAATAGAATACTTGACACGCATCTATTATTCTGCTCCAAATGTAGCCATAAAGAGAGAATTTCGTTTAGTATGCTGAGAAAAACACTCAGTTCTGCAGATCCCACAAGTACAAATAGTAATCGCTACAAAATGATCTAGGATAAGAATTATTGCAAAATCAGCCAAAACAAATCCTCAAGTTGTGATTAACAGTAATTAGAGATTGTATTCCATCCGTACACCTCAGTGTATTATCCAATTATTAATAACAAAAGTACAGTATTAAGTTATGCTAGATTTTGTTAATAATCACAGAGAGGTAATTGGTGAACTTAAATCACAATTACATATGAAAAATACTCCACATATGGTTACTCCAAAGATTAAACGTGTAATAAAATCAAATCTAGAATTTGGTGAACATTTTCAAATACTCAGCAATTATGTCTGTGGCTGTGGTCACAAGATGGATGATATCAACAATATTTCCAGAAATATAAGTAACAGGACACTCAACACACATCATCTGAGTTGCACTAACTGTGGTCATCAGGAGCGAATATCATTCAATATGCTGAGAAAAGCATTGAGTTCAATTGACAACTAGTTGATAATTGACATGAAATGATCTATAATCTCAATTATCCCAAAATCAGAGTTAATTGATTTTTCCCAAATGATAATGTTTTAATTTTGTATCAGCACATCCTTCCCTATGAACTATTTTACAGAGGAATTCTTGGGATTTTTTGAGGAACTCAGGATGTTTAATGACAGGGACTGGTTTCATGAGAACAAAAAACGATATGAAAAAGTAGTCAAAGAACCTTTCAAACAATTTGTTGAGGAACTAATTTTTAGACTCCAGGAATTCGATAAGAACATCGATACAACCGCTAAAAATGCAATATTCAGGATTAATCGGGATGTGAGATTCACCAAGGATAAGTCCCCCTACAAGACACATGTGGCAGCCAGTATCAATGGAGGTGCAAGAACCCAGAGAAATCTACCGGGTTACTATATTCACCTCAGCTCAGATAAGATAAATCTTGGTGGTGGAGCTCATTTTCTTGATAAGGATGGAATCTATGCCATCAGAACCGCAATTAAGGAGGATATGGATGGATTCAATAGTATTCTCAAGGAGAAAAGCTTTGCAAACACATTTTCCACACTTCATGGGGATAAGAACAAGAGACTACCCAAAGAATTCACTGAGTTAATTGATGAGCAACCACTGATTGCAAACAAACATTTCTATTATATGGCTGATCTGGAAGCAGGATTGGTACTCGATGACAAATTCATAGATCATATTGTTGAGTATTATAAAATTGGACATTTAATGAATGAGTTTCTGTACAATGCACTGGATAAATTTTAGAGTATATTTTTCTATTTAGAAATTGCAGGTTCTATTGAATTTGGAGTGAAATTGAATTTTCATTTAATAGATTTCTTAACAATAAAACGAAATTCATTTGGACTGTTATCTTCAGCAGAAACTAGTTCTTGGCCTGTTACCTTAGCCCAAGCTGGAATATCCCTTTTGCTCCCTGGATCGGTAGTGAGAATTTCTAGGATTTGACCAATTTCCAACTTTCCCATTGTTTTTTTGGACATTAAAACAGGTTTTGGACAGCTTAAATTACGTGCGTCTAGAGTTTTATCTACTTCTCCATTATATTTTCCATCAACTAACTCAGATTCACCCCATAATGGTTCCATATTGGCATCTTCGATACGATAAATACTATCCTCGGGCTCTTCAGCTTTGGTGGTTGGATACCTTTTTTTATTCCATTTATTCATGCCCCCTCTTAAACTTTTTACATTCGTAAAACCGGCGTTGAGCATAATCTCACAGGCAATCAAGGAAGTTCCTCCACCTGGGCAAATAGTTACTATGGCCTTGTTCTTAAAAGACGAAAGATGAACTAAGTTAGGTGTAAATTGAAATATGGGTAATAGCTTGGCATTTGGAATATGTCCACATATTTCCCCCATCCCTCCACGTCCGTAAAATTCGATTGCATCTCGAGTATCAAGAATTAATGGAGACTGATCAGAGTTAATAAGATTATTTAATTCATCAACTTTTATTTCAGGTATCCCTGGAATATAAAACCTCAATCTTATAATGCTAAAAAATAATAATTTTAAGATTTTGAGAATCATGCGAGTCCTACTGACCTCAATTTCCTTTATTGTATCATTGTTTTCCATTTTATTCAAATTATCAAACAGTAGATTGTATTTAAAATATTATCATCCGGATCGACTAAAAATTGGAGAAATAAGAATGCAGATAATATGATAGTTTAGGTACCATAACAATGCTACCATGGAGAATCTGATATGGCCACAATGGTATACAATATATCCTGTTCAATACACTTGATAAATTTTAGATTACTCTTTCTGCTAGCCAACCTATTTTGCGTAATTCCTCAACATGTTTGAATACAAGGTAATCATCCATATGTAGAAAATGGCTGAGATCTGAACTGCATTCAGGACCTAAACAGGTGATTGCTCTTAGTAAGAGCCTCTTTTCCTGATCTACCTCTTCTGTTGACATCATTAATTCATCCAATTCACCCATTAGTTCATTCTTCTCCATATACGTATCCATCAATGCTCTTTGTTTATCTATAATATCAAGATTATATTTTTGTATTTTATCGTAGAGCTCGTTGAATTTCTCCTGCTTTTTAGTTTTCAGTTCACTAAAATTAGGTTTTAATCCCTTCAGATTAACGTAAGATGCTCGATCTTCCACTGGTTTGGAAATAGTTGTTTGTTTTCCTTGCTTATCTACCTGAAATATCTGTGAATGAACAAAATTAGGGAAAATTCCCATGAAGATACCTAGATTAGTATCGATCTCATAAACAAAAGCCTCTCCACCCTTTTTACCTGAATAACTATCCTTAGTTCTCTCTACTTCCTTAATTATTGGAAAAGTATCTTCTTTTTCGCCAAGCAGGAATTTAAGATGGCGATGCACTGTTGGAGAGCTGATATTGAGCATATTTGCTATACGATTACCATAATTTGATTCACAGGCAATGAGTCTGAGTATTTTCCGGCGAGTTGAATTATCAATTATATTAAAAACGGGATGCTCAATGTCACATACGAATTCATCTGTTTCTGATTGCGTACCTTGTAACTTGTTTGCCATAATACATTTGTTATTACGAAATGACTACTAATATAGTTTTGTTAATAAATTAGATGATTGGTGGAAAATATTTCAGATAAAAATGAAATAATTTAGTCAGTCATATTAAAAATGTAACAAAGTATAGTTTATTGTTACGTTTTCCATATTATTTATCTAATTAATTATAATAATGGAGATTTGAATAATTATTTATATGTTGTAAGTAGTTAATTGTTAACATTTCACTCAGCGATATTTAATTCCACTCATCTTACTTCCCCATTTTATATCCTGTTTATCATACTGAAAATTTGATCTTTTCCACTATCAATTGTATGATTTAATTCCTCGTCCTCAATCATGATTGATTCGTATCTTCTAACCATTTATCTTTTATCAATAAATCAATTTCACTTTCTAATATTGTAGGCTGAATATTGGTTATGTTTGATATGCATGCGGTGCAAATAATTCCAAGATTAAGCAATGATTTCAAAATTACTCTTTTCTCATAGTTAATATCCTTATGAGTATTGATCAGAATACTTGTATCCTCTAGTATTCTATCTTTCTCATTGAGAAGAGAGGCCATTTTCTTTTCAAGTTCGAGCACTTCCTCATTAATCTTACAAATTTTATCGTATGATTCAGAAATTAAACGTCTTGATTTATCATCCTCATGAAAATCTCGTGCTGGTTTTAGATAGTTAAAATCACTGAACCTGTCATCATGGACAAATCCAGGAATCAGATTATTAGATTTATCAATCTCGAATATGTGGGAATGAATAAAATTCTTATTGATGCTGAAAAATAAATTAACTTTTTCATTAATTCCGTAGTAAGCAGCTTTGGCACCCATTCTTCCGGAAAAACTTAATGGGGAAGAAATCAATTTCTTCACCAAAGGATAACTATTGACCTCACCTTCGAGATGTTTCATATGTCTATGAATTGCAGGGGTTGATAGACCCAATGTAGAGGCTAATCTATTTCCATATGTTTTTTCATTGGCAATAAGTCGAAGCATTTTGCGCCTCGTGCTGGAACCAATAGTTGTAAATATTGGATGCGAAAAATTATTGATAAATACGGTATCTTTCATTTTTAATTAACCTCTAATCAGTACTTTGGAGTCTTGCATCATTATGCAACAGGATCTTGACAGCTCTCAGGGCTTTGTCTTACGAAGAAACCACCGATTATAAATTTATTCAGTGTCTCTTGTACAGTAGAGCTGTTATCAGCCTTCCATACATCTATTCCAAATTTTGAAAATTTTTCCATTGCTCTTTTACCTAATCTTAGAGAGACAACCACGTCCACTCCCAGTGAAGCGATTACATCTGTTCTTTTACAGGTTTTATCGGAAATATAGGAGTTTAGATGACATGTAAATTTCTCTTCGGAGGTATCATAAATGAGATAGGATTTAGCTCTCCCAAAATTTTCATCCATAGCTGATTGTAAGTTTGGTTCAGAAACTTTAGTTGGAAAACAAATTTTCATTATATCACCTTAAAAGCTCAATATACTTGATTCTAAACTCAATTGCATGAACTGAACGATACCAATTATCTCAGTATTGGCGATGAGATCTTCCTCAGCAATCCCTCGGTTCACACAATAGGTCCCACAAGCCTTGAGGGTCCCACCTAACTCGATAAACGAGTCGAGAAGATCTGCAAATTTGGGCATACCTTCAAATTGAGGAATTTCCTTTGCAACACCTAATTTGGCAAGTTCAACTGATGATGCGAATAGGAAGATGGTCGTATTAATATCCATGGTCAAAGCAGAATTAGCTGCAATGAATGGCATTAAACATAGTTCTGGTTGCTCACGACCATGAGTCGAGATCACTAGTAACTTTTCATCTTCCATATTTTTCACCTCAGAATGTGATGACTTTCCTAGTCATGGCGAGATCAACTAATCTTGAGGCCCCCCCAATTGAGGAACCCCTGATTAGGTCTGTATCTCCAATTCCCCTGTGTATACAACAAGGACCACATAATTTAATTTCACCACCCAATTCTAAAAATGAATCCAGTAGGGTGGCAAAATTAGGTAGACCCTCGTACTGAGGAATTGTCTTAGCAACACCATCCTTGGCAAGTTCTACACCACCAGCCATGAGAAACATGGTAGTCTCGATATCCATAGATAGTGCTGCATTGCCAGCTATAAATGGGAGTAAACACTTTTCTGTGTTTTCTGGCCCAATCGTGCTGATAATGAGTAGTTTGTCATCCATTCTTGGTTTTCACCTATCGTTTTATTCATCCGCGGCAATTCGATTTGCTGCTTTTCTTTTTACAGCATCGAAATATAAAGCCATGGGACGATAAAAGACATGGGCCCATTTACCCACACCTACCTCAGTGCTCAGCATAACCGCTGTTACACCTAGGTGAATCGCATATATAATGTATGTGGGCCAAGGTAGTCCAGAATATCTAAAGATATTAATCAGTATACCAGTAATCGCAACTAGTAAAATTGATATTGGAAATACCCAGTCGGTATGATGTGAATGTTTATGGATCTCTGCTTCTTTCTTCATTCTACCCCTGATAATATCCAGTGTAGTTATGATAAGTCCAATTGTTGCTAAATATCCAATCCATCTTTGAGGATGAGTTATTGAATAGATTTCATCAGTTTGGAACCATTTTAGGAAACCAACCACTAACAAAAACATAGTGCCGTAACTTAAAACCAGAATATAGTGTTTAAGCCACCTAAATTTATGTTCTTCACCACAATCTAGCCATCTCTTAACAGTTGCACCTTTAGTAAAAATTGTTTTAAATTCTGATACATAATCAGAAATTTTTACTCCTGGAGCAGACTCTTTATTCATTATCATGCGCCACATTTTGTACATGCCACCTATCATGGAAGCACCAATTAGCAATGCATAAATATGAGCAGTGGTATTAATTGTTTCAACTGGTGCAAATGAGTTTAATTCTACACGTTCAGTCACAATTTCAGCAGATCCGAAAAGATTTAATCCAATTAAGAAAATAATTGGTAAGACGAACCATGTTAGAATACCTATAAGTGAAGCCTTATGAGATTTATAATAATGCTTACTCAAACCTGTAACATCATACTGGGCTGTTGCGTAACGTCGCACACCCATCATAATCTCACCGGGATTTGCATCTCGAGGACAAGTTGCAGAGCATTCTCCACAGTAGTAACACATCCAGGGTTCAGTACTCTCAAGTACTTTTTCTTTGAGACCTAGTTGTAAATATCGTATGATTTTACGGGGGAATTGAGCTCCTCCTTCTTCAACAAGACCACAAATTGCAGTACAATTTCCACAATTGAAACAGGCACTTGCATTTACAGCACCGTATTCTTCAATTTCTCCTAATAAATTGGGTTGTATTTTTATTGCCATAATGATTACCTCTCGAATTTAAACTCTGGATACTCTCCACGTTTACTAACCATAACTAGTGAATCCCATTTTAATAGACCCATGAATGCATACCATACCTCATCAGAGGAATAATCTACCTTCTCAGTAACCATTAGAACAGTTGCGTTCTCTCCGATCTCCTTGATTGCCTTCTTGACATCTTTGAACAGAGCAGTGTTATACTTACGTAGTACATTCAGTTCCTCACTGGGACCGCCATGTCGTTCCTTGAGAGCTTTTAATGCCTCTCTATGATAAGTAACTTTTTTCTTGGACATTATTTAACCTCCTTGATGAAACCTTCAATTTCGGCCTCTATTTGATCTAATAAGAAACCATGAAGAACGACTGCATTCTGCTTACATACCGGTACACATGCACCGCATCCAACACAAAGTGCAGGATCGATTTTAGCTTTCTTGATTCCATTATCTTCATGCATTGTGATTGCATAATATTCACATTCGGTTAGACAGTTTTGGTCTCCAGTACAAGCTTCAAGATTCACGTCTGCAATAAATGGAGAAAGTGAAAGAATTTCTTGTGATAAAATACTAGTTGCTTTTGATGCAGCAGCTGTTGCGGCAGCTGTTGATTCAGAGATATCCATAGGTGTTTGGGCAGCTCCAGCAATATAGAACCCATCGGAAGATGATTCCACTGGTCTTAGTTTGGGATGTGCTTCCTGTAGGAAGCTGTTTGCATCCAAAGGTAATGAAAAGAGAGAGATTAATTCTGCTTTTTCTCTTGGTACAATACCAGTAGCTAGAACAAC